>CAZKFN010000043.1:1495-17167 GCA_964552035.1 uncultured Flavobacteriales bacterium | reverse complement strand
ATGTTAAGTTTAGTTTTTTCCAATCCTGTGAATAAAAAATAAATGTAAAAATAAACCTAAGACTGCTAAATTAAATGTCCCTATTTGCAACTTAACGAGTGAAATTGATTTCGTTGAAGAGGATAATCTATAACTATAATAAGATAAAATATTAATAAATATCAGTCTGAACAACTGAGGTATAACTAAAAATATGTAATAAGAATAAATTTAAATCAGCTTAACACCGGCGCAGGAAATAAGGAGTAGCAGACATCGAATTTGAAAGAATAATCAATAAATAAAATCATGTTCAAAGTATATATTCAAATTAATAAATTTAATGTTGCTTTATGTTTTTGACTAACTTTGTGTTACAAATACTACCATAGTATATAATTTAAATAATAAATAAAATGAAAACATTAATACGCAATTCACTATTCTTAGCCTGTTTATTTTTAGTCAGTCAAGGCATAAAAGGCCAAGAAAAAGATAAAAACATTATTAAAGATAAATTCTTTTCATCTATAAATGTAAAAAAACAACAAGCTCCAAGTTTAACTCTAGACAATTTAATAACTCCAAATAATTTAAACTTTACTAAAAAGAAATTCACAAATAAATCGAATAGTAGCCAGTGGTTTACTTCTGTGACTTTATTGAGTTACGATGGAGTTTTGTTTAACATAGAAGACTCTATAAAGTTTTATCCTAGAAAGGATAATTATGAATTAGCACTCTATATGATTTCTAGTATCTTTTATTATCCTCCTACCACTATAGATCTTAACGAAGAACTGACACAAAAGTTATATTTTGAAGCAACAAATACGGATTCAATATACATTTACAATTGGAACGATGGGCAAAATAAATATGAAATCGACACAAAGCTTAAAGCTGTCCTAGATGCCAATGGAAATACAATCTCCGAGACCATAACTTATTATAACGGAAGTCATTGGGCAAATAATGTAAAATACGTATATACTTATACTGCAGATTCAAAGTTAAACTCAAAACTACAGCAAAGTTGGACCAGCAATGCTTGGAAAGATGAGGAATTTGAAAAGGTACAGTACAATGCTAATGGAGATGTCATCTCATACGTTAATGCAAATAACTACTCCAACACTTTAGACAGTAATACTAAAGTTATTTATTCGTATAATAGTCAAGGGGATATTGAAGAAATGGTAAACTATTACTGGGATAATAACAACTGGGAAAATTTATACAAAACTGAACTTATCTATACCGGTGGTTTGATAACAAAAGGAATATTAAAAGGTTGGGATGATATTACTCTTTCCTGGGAAGTTGAACAAGAAGTTGAATTAAGCTACAATTCAAATAATCAAATCACCATGATTTTAACTAAAGATATAGACAGCCAAAACAATGCTACTCCTGATTACAGAACAAGGTATACTTATCACAGTTCAAATCAAATTGAAAGTATTAATGACCAATATTGGGATAATGGAAATTGGGTATATGAGTCGAGAGAAGAGTATAGCTATAATACTAATAATTTGCTTTCGGAATACATTACAAATGAATGGGATGATGCTTTACAACAATTTGAAAAAAAGGAACGTTATCAATACCAATATAATTCAAACGACCAAATTACAGATATAAGTTCTCAAGGGTGGAATGGAAGCAACTGGGATTATCAAATCAACTATTATGCTAAGGCAAGATTACACTATGGTGACCCAACTGGCTTAAGTAAAAACTTAGGGTTAAATGATGCATTAACTCTTTATCCTAATCCAGCAAATGAAAAATTAAACATCAAAATGAACGCTGCTTCAGTTGAATATGTTAGAATAACCGACATTAATGGAAAAGTAGTTTTTGAAAATAAAAACAAACTTCAAGCTGCTGAAATTAGTATTCCTACTGACAACCTATCGAATGGGGTTTATTTTGTTGAAGTAGAATCTAAAGGCCAAACAGGTCTTAAGAAATTTATAGTACAACACTAATTATCTTTTTATTTAACTTTAAAGCCTACGCTCTAGCGTGGGCTTTTTTTATAAAAAAAATGTAAAACCAATGAAACCAAAAAAAGCTTTATCTGACTTATATTATACTCTTCCATAAAAAAATAAACCATGAATTCAATAATTGATCTCAAAGCCTATTTCAATAGAATTGGTTATAAAGATGAAGCAAAGCCAGAATTGGAGACTATAAAAAAGTTACACCTCCTCCATACTCAAAGTATTCCTTTTGAAAACCTCAATCCACTTCTTGGAATTCCAGTAGAGCTTGATTTAACCTCTATACAAAATAAAATTATCCACCAAAAAAGAGGAGGATATTGTTTTGAGCATAACTTACTATTTACAGAAGTTTTAAAAGCCATAGGATTTAATGCTCGCCCACTTGCTGCAAGAGTGTTTTCTAATCGGCATGAAAGTGATATTACCGCAAAATCTCATGCCTTAGTCTTAATCGAACTGAACCATAAAAAATACATCGCTGATACAGGTTTTGGGGGGCAATCTCTAACTGCACCCTTGCAGCTTATAAAGGATATTACACAGCCTACACCCCATGAAAATTATAGAATTATAAAACGAGAAGATTATTTCATTTTACAAGTCTATCTCAAAGGTGGGTGGAAAACACTTTATAGATTTACCTTGCAAAAAAGATATCTTATAGACTTTAAAGTTGCTAATTGGTATACCTCTACTCACCCTAGCTCCCACTTCACCTATAATTTAACCGTTGCCATTGCAAAAAAAGGTGAACGACACACCCTGCGAAATAACATCTATAGAATTCACAATAATAACACTACAGTAAAAGAAAAATTAAATAGTATTCAAGCCATTCAAAAGCTTCTTATTGAAGTTTTTAATTTATCCTTAACTCATCTACCTGCTTTGGATGAAAAATTAACAAGTTTAATTGAAGAAAATTAGAAACCCCCCAAGGACTTGGGGGGCTTCTTGTGGCAAATTGCTAAATAAATAATAAATAAATCAACACAAACTAAATCTAAGCCATTTCCCACATTGAATTCATTGCACAATTGATATTAAATATATTCTTAATCGATGATCAATTATAATTCTCTTTATTTTCTTTCTTCTATTTATTTTTACAAGGCTACCCAAATGTATTAATAATTTACTGGTAATACCAACTAAATGCTGTATTTATACAAAAAGAGATTTCTAAGTATATTTTATTTTAGACTTATCATTACAATATAAAAATAAACTACTGAAAATAAATCCATTACAAGTCTTCCTAAAATTATACTAAGCTGTAACTCCCTATTTTAGTACCATTAAAACTGCATAAAATAAAAGGTAAATTGAAGTTTATCTTTTACAATATTGTAAGATTTTGGAATAAATTTCGTTATTCGACGCTCTTTTATAATTAAATATTCAATTATAAGAACAATGTAAAGCGATATTATAACATAAAATATTTAATGAATTTGAAAATTTTAACTTTTAAGAATTAACCTCAGTTTCATTCAAAACTCAACATTCGCTCAAGTGGCTTCAAAGCTTTCTGCTGCAAAGTAGAATCCATCAGTATTTCAGGAGTTTCATATTTTAAGCAATTGTAAACTTTTTCTAAAGTATTTACTTTCATAAATGCACATTCGCTACAAGCACAAGTATTGTCCTCTTCAGCTGGAGCAGGAATCAATATTTTTTCAGGCACTTCTTGCTGCATTTTATATAAAATTCCTGCTTCTGTAGCAATAATAAATGAATCTGAAGGAGATTCTTTAACATAGCGAATTAATTTGGCTGTTGATCCTACAAATTTGGCAATTTGCAAAATATGAGGCTCGCTTTCAGGATGGGCTATAAGCTCAGTAGTAGGATGTTCTTTCATTAAGGCTACCAATTTTTCTAAGCTAAAAGCTTCATGGACAACACAACTCCCCTCCCATAGTACTAAATCTCTACCACTTACTTTTTTAAGGTATAACCCTAAGTTTTTGTCAGGGGCAAAAATTATTTTTTGATTTTCAGGAAAAGACTGTATAATGCTAACCGCGTTAGAAGAAGTACAGATATAATCGCTCATTGCTTTTACTTCTGCAGAACAATTAACGTAAGTAACCACCTTGTGATCAGGATATTTTTTTAAAAATTCAGCGAATTTATCTGGAGGACAGCCATCAGCAAGTGAACAACCTGCCTGCAAATCAGGGAGTAGTACCTTTTTATTAGGATTGATAATTTTAGCCGTTTCTGCCATAAAATGTACACCAGAAAAGACGATGATATCTGCATCAGTCTCCGCTGCCTGTTTGGCTAAATTTAAACTATCTCCAACAAAATCAGCTATTTCTTGAATTTCTTCCCGTTGATAATAATGGGCTAAAAGAACGGCGTTTTTCTCTTTTAACATTTGGCGAATGGCAGTTTTCATTTCTGATTGTTCCATAATAGCGTAGCTTTAAAGTAATTTAATAAGAAGATAAAAAAGAACCCTTGAGCATCTAATCAACTGTAATATAATCAACTGTAATAATTAGTAACCTAGAAAAGATAAGAAACCTGCTCAAGGGTTCAAGAAAAACTTTAGGCAGGACTTCCAGCAGTCATTTCCTGAAAGAGCTGCTTCGCTTTTATAAATAAGATGTTATTCTCTAAATGAATGTGTCTATGCAAATCCTGTTCATATTCTTCAAGAATAGAAAATGCAACTCTATAAGTTTGACAACCATCAGCTGGTGCCTTATAAGAATTGGTCAATCTAGAGATTTCTCTAAAACGATCGCCTTCTTCGGTATGCTCATCTTCCATCATGGCAATAGGATTATCTATATGTCCAAAATGTGGAGTTTCAAATGCCTTGTTGGCTTCTTTCCCAGCAACCATTTCCTTAATAAATGGAAATAAAACACTTTCTTCTTTATTCATATGGCTTAACATAGACTCTGTGGAAACATCAAAAATGGATTTTATTTCAAACAATTCAGGATGCCTATCTCCATGAACCCTACAAAGCTTATCTAAATATGCTTGTAATAAAGGTGCTGTTTTTCTAATGTAATCGTGGTGATTTTTTTCAATATGATCTACCAAATCAGGCATTGAATAGTTTTTTACATCGTCCTTATCCTCCGATGATAATTCAATTTCTAATTGCTGGAGAACTAAATCTAAATCGGCACCATTTTCTTCACATGCTTGACTTAATGGAATACCACCATTACAGCAAAAATCAATACCATAACTGCTAAAAACCTTAGCTGTTTTATAATTCTTTGCAACAATCTTACTCACTTTTGTTTCTGCTAAATTTTCCATACGCTTTTAAGTTAAATTTTAAATGTTATTTATATCGTGTTTATTTAGGATTATCTCGTAATTGGTAACAAAGTTCAACAATATTTCTCTATTTTGGATGTTTTTGTCCAATTATTTGCTTCAAATTTAAAATCGAATCTATCAACCTGTAACTCAAAGGTGTAATAAAAACCAGACTGTTAATTTATACTATTCAAGGGAGTGCTTTTGGGAACTTCTATAAACCGTTCCTCTCATATAATAAAAAGCTTTTTTTTCATCATTGCAATAAATGTTGACGTCGATGTCTGCCTTTCTATGGCTTAATGAAAAAACCTTAGCTTCAGCTCGTAAAAGGTCTCCTTCTTTAGCCGATTGAGTATATACCATGCTGCCATTAATTAAAGGGGAAACCCTTCCATAAGAATTCGAAGCAAAGGCCAAGGCAGAATCTGCTAAAGCAAAAGCCACTCCACCATGTAAAATATCAAAGCCGTTCAACATTTCTTTCCTTACCTTCATTTGCAAATGGCATTCTCCCTCTTTCAATAATAAGGGCTTTATTCCAAGCCACTTAGAGAGCTCATCCTTTTCCATCATGCTTTCAAATACTTTCTCTGCCTTTGATTTCATATCCACTGCTTTTAAAGTTCAAATCGCAAATTTTGTTGAGCCATTTTTCTTAGAATCGGACTACATCTGTACCGTTCTTCATGATAATTTTCAAAAAGCTTATCCATTCGCCGGACACAGGTTTGAATTCCAATTTCATTGGCCCACTGCAAGAGTCCTTTAGGATAATTTACCCCATTGGTCATGGCCAAATCAATATCGTGGGCTGTGGCAATATTTAAATACAAGGTATCAGCTGCCTCATTGATGAGCATAATTAATACCCTATCCACTATCATTTGTCCTAAGTTTTTGTCTTCATTAGGTTGAACTTCAGTTATACCAGCTGTGTAATTATAATAACCTCTTCCGCTCTTTCTTCCCAAATATCCAGCTTCTGATAAACGCTTTTGGGTAAAGGACGGTTTATAACGCCCATCGTAATAAAAAGCTTTAAATACAGTTTCTGTTACGGTATAATTAACATCATTTCCAATAAAATCCATCAGCTCAAAAGGACCCATTCTAAAGCCCCCTAAACTTTTTAACGCCCAATCTATGGTGGCAAAATCAGCTAAGCCTTCTTCGTAAATTCGCAAGGCTTCTCCGTAAAAAGGTCGAGCTACTTTATTGACAATAAAACCAGGGGTATCTTTTACTTGAACCACTACCTTTCCCCAATCAGCGATTATCCTTTTAGTTGTGTTTAAAACACCTTCAGAGGTTTGTATGGCAGGGATGACCTCTACCAATTTCATCAAAGGTGCTGGATTAAAAAAATGTACTCCAATAAAACGTTCTGAATGCTCCAATGAGGCTGCTAATGAGGCGATAGACAAGGAGGAAGTGTTAGAAGCTACAATACATTCTTTAGAAATATGTTGTTCTAAATCTTTAAAAACTTTATTTTTTACTTCTAAATTCTCGACAATTGCTTCAATGATTAAATCACTTTTATTTAAATCCCCTAAAGCAGTAGTGTAGCTAATATTTTCTTGTATTTCTTTTGCTTTTTCTGCACTAACTCTCTGCTTTTCAACCAAACGGTTCATTATTTTGGCTAAAGCTGCCTTGCTTTTTTCTAAGGCCAACTCACTCACATCAAAAAGAACTACTTTAGCTGTTGCCGTCGCCGCTACCTGAGCAATGCCACTTCCCATGGTTCCACTTCCTATAATTCCTACATTCATAATTTTTTAATATTTAAACGTCTAAATTAACTGATTTTGTTGAAAGGTAAGATAGTTTTACAAGTCGTTTTTTAATATACTTCTACAAAAAATAAAGAGTTGGAAATACATTAAAGGAAAGAAATGGGTTGAATTCCCCTCTAAAAAACAATTATCCAAAGAAATAAAACATTAAATTGCATTAGAATAACTAATTTTATCCCTTTCAAGCTTACCAACAGATAGTATTATGAGTGCACACTATAAAATAACCTTAAGGAGAGCAATTGGCTTATTTTCTCTAGTTCTTTTCTTTTTAATAAGTGGGAAAAGTAAAGCAAAAGCAATAAGTTTTCTTCTTGATGCCGATAGCGTCGAAATCGTTAAAAATTTTGATACTCCCGCAAAATATCAAGGAGGTACGGAAGCCTTATACTTTCAACTTAAGGAAGCAATTAAATATCCTAGAAAATCAACATCGGGAACTGTTTATGTAAAATGTACTATTGGCGCAGATGGGAAAGCCATAGATTACAGCATTATTCAAGGTGTAGAAGAAGCTATGGATCAAGCCGCTTTAGATGCATTTTGGAAATTAGACCAATGGATTCCAGCTGAAAAAGATGGAAAAAAGGTAGCATCTCACATTGTTGTCCCTTGGGAATTTAACATAGGAAAATAGACTGCTTTCTATTTTATTTCTTGAATTATTTTCCCTTAAAATTAGGCTTTCTCTTTTCTACAAAAGCTGCCACTCCCTCATGGTAATCTTCTGTTTCACTTGCCATAATTTGAAGCTTAGACTCCAATGCTAATTGCTGATTTAAATTATTGTTATAAGTTTCGTTTAGTGCTTTTTTAGTGAGAACAAGTCCTTTTGTAGGCATGTTGGCTAATTTATGGACTAATTTTTCCACCTCTTCTTCAAACACCTCTGGAGCAAAAGATTTATAAATCATTCCCATTTGCTCCGCTTCATTTGCTGAAACTTTATCACCCAACATTGCCAGAGCTGAAGCTTTTTGAAAGCCTATTAATCTTGGTAAAAAAAATGTTCCTGCACTATCGGGAATTAAGCCAATTCCACTAAAAGCTTGAATAAAGGAGGCAGTTTCTATAGCTACAACAATGTCACAAGCCAGTGCGATATTAGCTCCTGCTCCAGCAGCAACTCCATTCACTACCGATAATATAGGTTTTTCTGTATATCTAATTTTCTGAATAATTGGCCCATAATGTTCTTCTAGAATCTTTTTAAATCCTGGATTTTCCTTTTGGTCGGTTACTTCTTTTAAGTCTTGTCCGGCAGAAAAAGCTTTACCTTCTCCTCTAACTATAATAAGTCTCACCTTATCATCCTTACCACACTCATCCAAGGCATTTTGAAATGTCAAGGCCATCTCTCTATTAAAGCTATTAAACACTTCAGGGCGATTCAAAGTAAGCCTTGCTATTCCATCTTTAATAGTCTTAACAATTATATTGCTCATTCAATTTTTATTTTAAACACTTAAAGTAATCAAAAGGCTCGTGACAATCCTTACATTTAAACAAAGCTTTGCAAGGTGTAGATCCAAATTGGCTTACCATAATGGTATTAGTTGAGCCACAATTAAGGCATTGAACATGATGCGCTTCTCCCCTTAAAGCTGCTTTATCTGCATTGGCCTCCAAAGGGGCTGCTATACCATAATCTTCCAGAGCTTTTCTACCCTTTTTAGTAATCATATCGGTAGTCCAAGGTGGTGTTAACACTTGTTTAACTTCTGCATTAATCCCTTCCTTGGATAGTTCGATTAAAATATCATCTGCAATAGTATCCATAGCTGGACAACCAGAATAGGTAGGAATTATGGAAATTAAATAAGAACCATCAGGTCGACTTTCTACCTCCTGAACAATTCCCATATCCATAATTGACAGTACGGGAATCTCAGGATCACTCACAGATTGCAAAATATTTTTTATGTCCTGAATTGTCCTCATTATTTTATAGTATTACCACTTCATATTGGGATAAGTTCTTTGCATAAACTGGAATTCATTTAAAATATACCCCATGTACTCTGAATGCCTGCCCATCTTTCCGCCATTAATAAAAACTACATCTTCCGGTATAGCTATATTAGCTTCTATGCAAACATCTTCTACCTTTTGTACAAATAAGTCCTTCATTTTGTTCAAATCAGGACCTATTTTATTTTCTGCTGCCCATTTTTCCTCCTCTGTTATTACAAACAAATCCATTGTAAAAGGCCACAGTTCATTAATAGCATTTTGCAGTCGTTCATTACTTTCATCCGTACCATCACCCAGCCTTTTCATCCAAAGTGAAGAAAAATCAAGGTGATAAGCTACCTCTTTGATAGATTTTCGAGCAATAGCTGCCAACCTATCGTCAGTGCTATTCACTAGAGATTCCATTAAAGATTTATGGAAAACGTCGTAAAAAAACTGTCTAGCAATCACATAAGAAAAATCTTTGTTGGGTTGTTCTACCAACAAGGCATTCCTATATTCATGTTCTAAGCGGAGCATAGCTACATCATCTTCGGTAGTATCTCCTCCTGCTAAATCGGCAGCATATTGAAAATAATACCTCACTTGACCAAAAAGGTCTAGAGATAAATTCGTCAATGCAATGTCTGTTTCCAGTTCAGGACCATGACCGCAAAGCTCACTTAGGCGATGAGCTAAAACCATTGAATTATCACCTAATAAGATGATGTAATTTTTTAATCTTTCTTTATCCATACTTACATATGTTTTACTTCCTCAGGCAGTTTATAAAATGTAGGGTGTCTATATACTTTATCTATTGCTGGTTCAAAAAGTTCTCCACTTTTATCAGGATTAGAAGCAGTTATGTATTTGGATTCAACAACCCAAACACTAACCCCCTCTAATCTTCTAGTATAAACATCTCTTGCATTTTGCATTGCCATAGTAGCATCTGCAGCATGGAGGCTTCCAACATGTCTATGCTCCAAGCCATTTTTACTTCTTATAAAAACCTCCCAAATGGGCCATTCTTTTTTCATAACTCTTAAGTTTATTGTTTTAGCTATACCGCTTTACTGATCTTTTTATTTTGTTGTTTCTCTGCATATGCCACAGCTGCATCTCTCACCCATTTCCCATTGTCCCAAGCATTGTTTCTATCGTCCATTCGCTTTTTATTGCAAATTCCATGACCTTTAACCACATTCCAAAACTCATCCCAATCAATTTCTCCAAAGTCATAATGTTTCTTTTCCTCATTCCATTTTAAATCAGGGTCGGGAACTTTTATCCCTAAGATATCGGCTTGAGGTACAGTTTGATCAATAAATTGCTGACGTAATTCATCGTTGGTCTTTCTTTTAATTTTCCATTTCATGGATTGAGCAGTATTTGGCGATTCATCATCTCTTGGTCCAAACATCATCAAAGCTGGCCACCACCATCTATTGAGTGCATCCTGTGCCATGGCTTTTTGTTCTTTTGTCCCCTTGCTAAGGATATACATGATTTCATAACCCTGTCTTTGGTGAAAGCTTTCTTCCTTACAAATCCTTACCATAGCTCTAGCATAAGGACCAAAAGAAGTTTGAGTTAACATCACTTGATTGATAATTGCAGCACCATCAACTAACCAACCAATAGCCCCTATATCTGCCCAAGTTAAAGTAGGATAATTAAATATAGAAGAATATTTTGCTTTTCCTGATAGCAATTGCTGCACCATTTCTTCCCTAGTTATACCAAGGGTTTCAGCTGCACTGTATAAATAAAGACCATGTCCTGCTTCATCTTGAACTTTGGCCAATAAGCCTACTTTTCTTCTCAAAGATGGCGCTCTAGTTATCCAATTCCCCTCCGGCAACATTCCTACTACTTCAGAATGGGCATGCTGAGAAATTTGACGAATATTGGTTTGACGGTATTTTTCAGGCATCCAATCCTTAGGTTCAATTTTTTCACCCGCATCAATTTTAGCCTGAAACTCATCTTCTAAATTCATTGTTTTACTCATAATCGTTAGTTTAGCTATCGTAATCTACTATAATATGTTTCGTTTTAGGAATGGATTGGCAAGTTAAAACATAACCGTTTTCAACCTCATCCTCTTCTAGGGCATAGTTAACCTCCATATCTACTTCCCCTTCTATCACCTTTGCTCTACAAGTACTGCAAACTCCACCTTTACAAGCAAATGGCAAATCCGCATTATGCCTCAAAGCTGCATCTAATACACTCTCTCCATCCTGTTTCATCTCAAAAGACATGGTTGTCCCATTGCTGATAATTGTAACCTTGGTAAGATCCTCAGAAGGAACTATAGGTTTAGCCTTATGCCTTTTACCACTTTTATTAGTTGGTGTATCAAAAAGCTCAAAGTGTATATTTTTCTTATTTATTCCAAGATTTATAAAATAATCTTGAAGCATAAAAATCAATTCTGAAGGACCACAGAGAAAAAATTCATCAACCTCATAAAAATCCATTATTTTTTTGTTGATTTCAGCTAACTTTTCCGGATTGAGCCTTCCATTAAATAAAGGAGCATCTCTTTCCTCTCTAGTTAGTAGGTGATATAATTCAAATCTGCCTAAATACCTATTCTTAAGTCCCTCCACCTCTTCTCTGAGCATAATAGTTTGCACTTTCCTATTTTGATAAAACAGAGAAAAACTGCTATTTTCTTCCTCTGCTAAATGCGTTTTAATGATAGATAATATGGGTGTAATACCACTACCTGCAGCAAATGCAACGTAGCGTTTAGCTTTTTTCTTATCGATTGCGCAAAAAAAACGACCATGTGGAGGCATTACTTCTAATGAATCTCCAGCTTTTAATTGGGTATTAACATAGGTAGAAAACCTTCCATCTTCAACTTGTCGAACAGCCACCTTCCACTCGTTTTCCAAGGGGGAAGAGCATAAAGAGTAAGATCTTCTCAACTGCTCACCATCAATGTCTTTGATAAAGGTTAAATGTTGACCGTGACTGTATAAAAACTGTTCTTTTAATTTCTCTGGAACGTCAAAGCTAACCACAGTTGCATCTGCAGTAGTTTTTTGAACATCTTTGACTTTTATCGTGTAAAATTTTTGTGACATGCATTAATCTTATAGAATAACAAATATAAAGTTTTTTGACTGGGATTTGCTAAAATTAAAGACTAAGGTATTACTTTTTGGACATATTTATCCACTTAAAGTCTTTTTTTTTAGCTTTTAAACTATAAAAAACATCCTAAATCATCAACTTATTTTTTTAACGAAGCTCATCCAGCTCATTAATTGCTGTTTGCAATTCTCGCTTAAGGTCAATTTCCTTCTCCCTTGCATATTTGCGATGGGCTTCAAACTCTCTCTCAAGCTCGTTTAACCGAGTATTGGCATCTTTAGTAATTCTATTAGAAGAAGTAAATCGAAACCAAAGGAATAAAATTACTAAAAGCAAAACTAGAAATGTAATAATGGCCGTTATTTTAAAACTGGACTTTGTCATTTCCATTCCTAAAAAAGAAATATAATTTACCTCGTGAATTTGTTGATGAAGATCTTCTTCTAAACCTTGTAGCTCTTGCTCTTGTTCCTGAAGCTCTTTACTAAGCTTAACTATTTCATTATGAAATGATTCTAAGGTAGATTTTTGTTTTAGGAGGCTATCTTGAACTGCATCCCAGAACCCATCCAATTTATAAAGCTTTATAACTTTAAAGTCTTTGTAATCGTTAGATTCATCTTTTATCTTTTGAAAATGCTCCTTTAAGTTAGCTACAGAGTCTTTGTTATCCGCAAAGGTATTCTCCATATAGCCCAAAAGAAAAATGATAATAAATATGCCATTTAAACCCAGTTTTTGCAATCTCATTTTCTTAAATGTATCCTTAATTATCACCTTTAAAATTCCTTTTTAAGAAAACAAAAGTAAAGAAACAAAATGGCAATTATTTATATTTATTGTCATTCTTCACTTTATTTAAAGTACTACAGCTTATTTCGTCTTTATCGCGCTAAATTCACCCTCAACTTCTATCGTTCCAATGACATCAAATACTTTATATCGATGGGCAGTAAATTTAAAGGTACCACTCACTTCTTCTTCATTGGAAACTTCAATAATCAACTTTCCTGCTTCCTCTTTAAGCGTGGTATATTGAGTCCAAGTAACAGGTGTGTCCATAACTGCTAAGTTGGGTAAAAAAACATCTGAACCTTGAGCCCAGTCTCCAATCACATATTCGCCTACAGCCGGCCGACCTATCTTTTCCATATCCATAAGCGTAAAGCTAAGCGTAAAATCCTCTTCTCCTTGAATGTCTCCTATAGAAATATACCACTGATAAGCATCATTTGCTTCATAAGTTGAAAAAATAGCCTCCCCTTTATACTCTTCATTTAATTCTCCACGGACAACGAAATTGCCGATATTATCAGTTGTTTTTGTTCCCCCCTCATTTTGACCCCCTTTATTATTATCTCCATTTGAGAATTTATCTTTTTGAGTGGATTCTTTTAAAGCAATTTCTTCATCTTTTGAACAAGAAGTTGGACCAAAGAGAATAGAAGCTACTATAAATAGCCAATAAGAATGCTGTAATAATTTCATTGAATTTAACTTATAAGAATTTAAATTTTACTTACTTAACGGAAAAAAATTTTGCTGCAAAACTACCAAAAGAAAGAGTTAAAAACAAAGGCGGTTTTCCCTCACTTAGAACTTGTTTTCTGCAAGAGGTAAGTCATCTTATAATACCTTTTGATACTTGATTTTTAGGATAAACAGAATGTGAAATATTGTTATTTCGCAACATCTTCTCAACTGGTTATTTATAGTTATAACTTTAACATTTAATCGGTACTTTTTTCTAGTTTTACTTTCATTTAATAAACGTTTATAACGACAATCATAAAGTTCAAGAAGAACGACTTTAAAGTTTCTATTAATTTAAATCTCATTTACAATTCTCAACAATAACACCTCCAAATATACAGACAAATAACTTTTTATTTTTTATATAAATTTTATCCATATTTATTAATTTTTAATTAAACATCCTTAAATTTGCTTGAGACCTTTGTCTAGTTCATTTAAATTTCAAGGATATGATTACGAATACAAATTATAAAAAAAAGCTTTCCCCAAATTACAAAATAGCATTTACTCTATTTGCGATAATTTTGCTTTTTATTCCCAAATCTTTTTCACAAATAATTTTTCAAGATGATTTCGAATCCTATGTTGGCGATTCTGTTCTTTCTCCTCAAAGCCAACAGTGGAATAGCTGGGGGAACATTGACTGTTCTGCATTAGTATCAACTGACACTTCCTTTAGCGGTACGAAATCTTTAAAAATTTGGGAAGGTAACCCTCCTGGTTCATACACACCGCTATCCGATATAATTTTAGATTTAGGTGATTCCACAACTGGTCGATATGTTTTAAGTTTTAAGATGTTTCTACCTTCTACAGATGGAAATAACAATCCAACAGGAGCTTATTGGAATCTTCAACATGTAATTGATATAACAAATACAGGCTCTGAATGGGCATTTCAAGTCTATATGGATCCTGGCAATTCATTTATTCAAATTAAAGGAGTGGAGTACCCCATACAAGAAAGATTAGATGAATGGGTAACTATAACTCATGTTTTTGATTTAGATAGAGATGTTCATGATTTTTTTTACGGAGGGCAATGGATAGTTTCTGATGATTTCACTACACAGGCATTAACCACAACTGGAGGTACTAGAGTTATGGCCGGCTTAGATATCTTTGCTAATTGTGAGTCTGCGAATTGTGTTCCTCTCGCTTATTATGATGATTTTGAATTAAAATACTTCCATGATCAATACAATGATGGAGGTATCATTGGTTTTGATAATCCTGCTTATTGTGATAACGACACTCCTAGTATAAATATAGAATTAAAAAACTGGGGATTTAATACCATTACGCAAGCTACAATTGATTGGACTGTTAATGGTGTCGCCCAGACGCGAATAAGCCATATTGGAACTATAGCAAGAGGTGCTGTAGAAAAGATCCCTTTCGGAAAACATGTTTTCCCAGGTAATCCTCCCTATAAAATAAAAGCTTGGGTATCTACTGTAAACGGTGTTCCAGACACAACAAACTTTAACGACACCTTGTCCACTGTCATTGGAGGCCCAGCACTCAACGGGTACTTTACTATAGATGCTAATCAACCTACTGGTCGCTCTAATTACAACAGTATCAAAGAATTTACAGACGCCCTTCATAATGACGGCATTTGCGGCTCTGTAACAGCAGAGATTCTTGCAAACTCAGGCCCTTATAATGAATTTATAGAAATTAAAAACATACCCTCCTCTAGTTCTACTAATACTATCCATATCATAGGAAATGGAAATACTGTACAATATCAAAATACCGCTACCGACCTTCATCTTTTAATTTTAGATGGTGCCTCTCATGTTACCATTGACGACATCACTTTTAAAACTTTAGATTCCGATTATGGTTGGGCGGCTTTAATTACTGGCAACTCTTCACATGATACCATTATTAACTGTGATTTTGACTTAAGCTCTATAACTGGAGTCTCCTCTATCAATTCTAACGGTATATGTTTTAGTGGTTCAAGA
>CAZKFN010000043.1:0-1485 GCA_964552035.1 uncultured Flavobacteriales bacterium | reverse complement strand
CAACAGCAGTTGGAAATAATGGTTCACATTGCTACATTGCTAATAATCATTTGAAAGCAAGCACCTCAAATGGTGGCCCTTATTATGCCTTAACACTTATTGATAAATCAGACAGCAACACCATTGTAAATAATAAACTCACTAATTTTTATATGTATGGGGCATATATCAGTAATGCAACTGGCAACAATATATTAAACAACGATATCCATAGAGCCACCAAAGTTTCACCCACAAGTTTTTATGGAATCTTTACCACAGGCATTATACCTGGAACAAAAATTATGGGAAATCGAATTCACGATCCTGAAGCTAGTCCTGGCAGTACAATTTTTACATCTTACATCATATATCTATTGGGAAATGGCACTTCAATTAACCCTGTAGTTGTAGCCAATAACGCCATTTACAATTGGAGCCTTGAAAGCACAACTTATGGTATGTATTTGAGTACTACGTCACATAATTTAATCTATCACAACACCCTAAATTTTGACAATAATGCTATAGGTTCATCAACCATTTATGGAATATACACTGTTGGAGTCAATACTGGTACTGAAACCAAAAACAACATTATCAACATCACCGGTGGAGGAACAGGAATTAAATATGGGTTCTATTATGCTGCCACCAATAGCATTGATGATGCGCAAAAGAATAACATCTATGTAAACTCTACACAATCAGGCAATCAGTATTATGGATATTACGCTTCAGCTTATACCACACAAGCTACTTTTCAAGCTGCTCATCCCAGTTTAGAAGTAAATTCACCAAGTGTTGATCCTCAATTTAGAGATGCTTCCAATGGTATACTACTACCACTTAATCCATCTCTAGTGGGTTCAGGGGTTTCCCTAATGCAATATGTTAGTGAAGACATAGAGCATTTTCCTCGCTCCCTATCTCCAACTATTGGTGCTTATGAAAGTATCCCTACGGCGAGAAATGATGCCGGCTTATTTTACTTTACTTCCCCAGAGGGAACGTATTGCTCAGGACAGCAAGAGGTAAAAGTAGTTATTGGAAACTCAGGCATTAACACCATTGATTCTGTTGAGATTCACTGGACAGTAGATGGAGTAATACAACCCTCATTAAAATATAAAAATCCATTAGTTCCCATTTCTATTAATGGTAAAAATATGGATACAGTTTCTTTAGGTAATACTAACTTCCCTCTTGGATTACCAATCGATATTGTGGCATGGACATCTATGCCCAACGGAGTTGTCGATACAGCAACTCATAACGACACCATTAAAAGCATTTTTACCGCCCCATTAATTGAAGCAATTCTAAGCTCGGATACAATTTGTATCGGCTCATCTGCTAATCTAAAACTCAGTCCTTCTAATGGTTATAATGATGGTGATATTACTTGGCAATACCTAAATGCCAATAACGTTTGGACAGATTTTCAAAATTCAGATAAAGTACAATTTGAAGATTCAACGATAAGTTCAGCGCGCTGGTATAGAG
>CAZKFN010000042.1:0-17433 GCA_964552035.1 uncultured Flavobacteriales bacterium | reverse complement strand
AATTTGCTGTAAAGCACAAAGTATGTGTTGTGCTTAAAGACCATTATACAACGATAGCCACTCCTTCTGGTGAAATGTATTTTAATTCTACTGGAAACTCAGGAATGGCAACTGGAGGAAGCGGCGATGTTTTAACTGGAATAATCACTTCATTTTTAGCACAGGGGCTAGCTTCTCAAGAAGCAGCACTTTTGGGGGTTTATCTTCATGGATTGGCGGGAGATATTGCTGCTAAGGAAATAGGAGAGAGAAGTTTATTGCCTTCAGATATCGTTGATTGCCTTGGAAAAGCTTTTAACGTAATTGAGCCTGTGCGATAATTACTTCGCCGGATAATTGGGTAAATCAAATTGGTTGACATCTATTTGGTGAGCACAATTAAAGTGCCTCAAGGGACATTCCTTTTTACCAACCACACCGCAAGGTCTGCAATGCAGTTGCTCTTGAACTTCAATAACTTTAGAATTAATGGACAAGGGACCAAAACCAAAAGATGGAACAGTGGAGCAAAATACGGCATTAACTGGAGCTTCCATTGCAGAAGCCATATGTAAAGGGGCGGAGTCATTGGTGTAATTCATAGCCGCTCCTTTCATTAAAGCAGCAGATTGTAAAAAATGTAATTTACCCGCTAAATTAATAAGTCTTTTTCTTTTACACATTTCTACAAGTTCTTGACAGTCTTCATAATCAGTTTTTCCACCTAGTAAATAAATAACCCAACGATCATCTTGTGCAAAAATTAATTCTGCCCATTTTATTATTGGATATTCCTTACTGGGCCATACTGAAGTAGGAGCAATACATAAATAAGGCAATTTTTGATATTTTTCTATGGCCTTATAATCACTTTCTCTAGGATATAACTTAGGACGAATATACTTTTTATCGGTAATGCTATTAATTAAGGAAAGGTTTCTACTGGTTTCATGTTGCCCGTTAAGTTTATGAGCAATCTTTTTGCTAAACATAAAAGATAAGGGGTTTTTCCTAAATCCAATTTTTAGTTTAGCACCAGAAAGTGCAGTTATCAAACCAGAAGCAAAATACCTTTGCACATTGATGACTGCATCGTATTTTTTGCTTCTGATAAGGTAGATTAATCGTATTAAACTTCCGTATTTATTTTGTTTTTTCTTCCAAATAAATACGTTGTTTAAATAAGGATGGTCTTTTAAAAGTCCCCCATTTCCTCGGCGCACTAAAAAGTCGATTTTAGCATTAGGATAATGCAGGTGCAACTTTTCAATGATAGGAGTAGCGAGAATTACATCCCCAATAAATGCAGTTTGTATGATTAATATTTTTTTCATTAAACAGCTATTTCAAAATCTCTTAATGCATCGTTTAAAGAAGTTTTTAAATCTGTGCTGGCTTTTCTTTTTCCGATAATTAAGGCACAAGGTACTTGATAATTTCCAGCTGGAAACTCTTTATTCATCGTTCCTGGAATTACCACTGACCTTGCCGGTACTTTACCTCTATATTCTATAGGTTCTTCTCCACTTACATCTATAATTTTAGTAGACTTTGTAAGCACTACATTGGCACCAAGCACCACTTCTTTTTCTAGATGAACGCCTTCAACGACTATACATCTAGAACCGATAAAACATCCATCTTCTATTATAACAGGTGAAGCTTGGAGAGGTTCAAGAACTCCTCCAATACCAACCCCTCCGCTAAGGTGAACATTTTTTCCAATTTGTGCACAACTTCCAACAGTAGCCCAAGTGTCGACCATAGTTCCAGCATCGACATATGCTCCTATATTTACATATGAGGGCATCATGATTACCCCTTTTGAAATATAGGCTCCATATCTTGCAACGGCATTAGGAACTATTCTAATTCCTGCTTTGGCATAACCTTTTTTTAAGGCCATTTTATCATGAAATTCAAAAGGACCTACTTCCAAAGTTTCCATTTTTCGAATTGGAAAATACAATACTACTGCTTTTTTTACCCATTCATTCACTTCCCAAGCGGTAGTTACTCCGCTATCAATAACTGGAGATGCACAACGCAATTCCCCCTTGTCAATTTTGTCAATGACAGTTTCTATGGCAGAAATTGTTTCCTCTTCACTTAACAATTCCCTATTATCCCAAGCTTTTTCAATCTTCTCTTTTAACTTCTCCATGGTTTTATTATTCTTTAATGTGATGTTTCAAAAATAATGCTTCTAATTTAGATGTACTATTTTCCCAGTTATAATTGTTTCTTATAAAATTAAGTCCATTTTTAGCTATGGTTGAAGCTTTTTGTTTGTCTTTTAAAAGCAGTAGGCTGGCTTGAGCAAAATCTTGAGGAAGAGTTCCCACCATTAGGTCCTCTTGATGTTTAGCACCTAAGGCATTGTTGGCTAAAGTTGAGGTAATGCAAGGTAATTGCATAGCCATAGCTTCTAATAATTTGTTTTGCAATCCCGTTCCTATTTGCATAGGGGCTAAAAATATTTTAGCTTGTGCATAATAACTCCTTATATCTTGAACCCATCCAGTAACGATAATTTTTTCAGAGGCTAGCTTTTGCACAGAAATGGAAGGATTTGCACCAACAATATACAAATTGATATTCGGAGATTCCCTCCAAATTAAAGGCATGATTTCTCGAACTATATATTGCACGCAGTTGACGTTAGGAGGGTAAGACATGTTTCCTGTAAATAAAATGTCATATTTCTTTTCTTCTTCTTTTGCTTCAAAAAAATCCAGATCTACTCCATTCGGGATAACGTGAATATTTTTATTTTTTGAATGTACAATCAAATCTCTATCTTGGGCAGAAATGATAACTTTTTCATCAAAGACAGGGAAGATAAAATGTTCATAACGCTTAAGTCGCATACTTTCTATCTTTATAAAAGTTTTTAAGAAAATATTGGAGGTCTTGATTCTACGCTCCATTCCTCTAGACAAAGCATCCATATAATCTAAGGTTTTTGGGACTTCGTTGAAATCAATCACATATTCAGCAACGCGAATCAATTGGCAATATAAATGGTCTATTTGGTGGGATTTAAAGAAATTTAAAATCTTTCCCTTGGCATTTCTATTAAAGAAGTAAGCTAATTGTAAGGGGAGTTTGGTAAATAACAGACTAAAAAACAAATTAAAAAGAATACTAATTTTTGTAAGTTGAATTACTTTAATTTCTTTGCAATAACTCTGTAATTCTTGTATGCTCTCATGAGAAACTTTATGAGCACTTAAAGCACAAAGGTAAATTTCATGGTTTTTAGATAGTGCTTTAATTTGATGATAAGCCCGCAATTTATCACCTTTCTCTAGAGGATAAGGAAAACGAGAAACTAAAACACCTATTTTCATGGGCTAATGTTTTGAGTGTTTTGATCTTTTTTACGAAAGATTTTCTTTAATTTATCCAATAAGTTGTCTAACCTAAAAAAGCTAACTCCAGTAGTAGCTTTATAGGTGATAAATATTCCTACGGGCAATAAAATTAAGCTGGCCATCCACATGCCCATAACTACTGAGACAGCTCCTTCTTTAGCCATTTTTTCTCCGGTAATGCTCAGGATATGAAATATAATAAAGAAAATTACAGAAAGCACTATGGGCATTCCCAATCCACCCTTACGGATAATGGCACCTAGTGGCGCTCCAATTAAGAAAAGCACCAAACAAGCAAACGAAAGGGTAAGTTTTTGATGCCAATGAATTTTATGATAATTAATGTATTTATTGCGTTGGTATAATTCTTCCTTGATGTTAGCTATTCTAGACTTTGAACTTCGGCTAATGTTCATAGCTGTTTCATAGAGTTTAGCTTCTTTTTCGTAAGTTAAATCTTCAATCAATTGATAAAAATCAGGGAGTTCTTCAGATAGAACTAACTTACTGCCGTCTCTTTCCATTTGCATTTCTAAAGAAGTTCTAATTCTTTTAAAACCCAACAATGAATTTGATTTTAAGGCATCTTTTAAATAGGTTATTTGCTCGTCCTTTAATTTGTTAAGAGTATCAATCGCCTCATTTAGTTGTTTGAGATTTAGCATTTTGTAATTGCTTTTAAAAAGTTCCTCATCGGTTCTATTTAAGCTAAATTGAGAGAGATCAAATCGAATGGTATTTTTTTTAAATTTAGACCTAAGGTGGGGAAACTTATCTTTTTCACCTTGTTGAGCACTTTCATCATAACTCTCACCGTTGAATAAACGTAATTCTAAGTACTTTTTATCAACAGTAGTTGTCATGATGCCCTCTTCTGCAATAATTACGGTTTGATTTCCTTTTCCTTCACTATGATCGTAGATTAATACATCGTATAAATGCTCAACATCGTCGATTACCTTTTTGTCTTTTACTCGTATGGTATAATCATCTAGTGCATTAGAGAAGATACCCGGTCGAATATCAATGGTAGGTTTTTGTTCTTTAACATCATAAAGCAGGGATTTGCTTTTGAGGTTGGCAATGGGTAGCCAATAGTTAGAGAATAAGAAAGCAATACAGCTAAGTATGATGACAATAACGGTGAGGGGACGTAAAATTCTTTTTAAGGAAACACCAGCTGATCGAAAAGCAACCAATTCATAATGTTCACCAAGATTTCCCATGGTCATAATGGAGGAGAGAAGGATGGCTAAAGGTAGTGCCATAGGGACAAGACTAGCAGAAACATAAAATAAGAGTTCTGCAATAACATACCACTCTAGGCCTTTGCCTACCATATCGTCTACATACTTCCAAACGAATTGCATTAATAATACAAATAAGGCAATAAAGAAAGTTGCAACAAAGGGTCCAGCAAAGGACCTAAGAATAAATTTTGAAATAGTTTTCAAAAAGAAAATTTTACTGCGAAGTTAGTGATTTACGGCAGTACTTAGAAGCGAAATTATGAACCAATTACGTGGAGTAAACTGTTAATTTGGCTCTCCCATAATCTTTTGGACTCTTCGATTTCATCATCTTCAGCAAAGTCAACTACCAATAGGGCTACATCACGAGTGAGTTCATCTTTAATTATTTTAAATTCAAAATAAGTATCCTCATCGTCGTCATCTTCCCATTTGAATCGAATAAAATCATTTGCTTTTTTGCTAATTAATTCAGCTACTTCTTCAGTTCCTTCCCAAAAAAAGGAGAATTTTTTCCCTCTAGAGTTTACGTTATCAGCAAACCATTCAGATAAACCTGAAGGCGTAGAAAGGAATTTGTAAAGCATTTTGGGTGAGGCTTTCACAACAAATTCAATTTCATATTTTATTTTCTCTGACATAAGTAACTAAAATTGGTTTAAAATTGCAAGATAATAAAATTATTCTAAACTCTATGTCTTTTGTAAGTAGTAGTTTTAATGAGTAAATAGAATAATAAAATAATTCCCATTAATGTTTTCATTTAATATGACAAAAGAATTATATTTGCGTCCTCAAATTTTGGCGAGGTAGCTCAGCTGGTAAGAGTGCCGGATTCATAACCCGGAGGTCGGGGGATCAAGTCCCCCCCTCGCTACAATAAGGGATTAATGGTCATTAATTCTCTATTTCTTTCTCTTTTGTCCCAGACTAAAAAAAGAATAAGGCTTAAATTTTTGTATTTATTGACTGTGAATACGAAATTCGCAAAAAGTAATATTTGTAATCGCATAAGACTTTTAAAAAATGCAAGCCCTAAAATTAGATAAAAAGTGGACTTTGTTTTTGGATCGTGATGGTGTTATTAATAAAAAATTGCCTAACGATTATGTAAAACGTATTGAAGAATTTGTCTTTATAAAAGGTTCAGTAGAAGCTGTTACTGGCCTTAATCGGTACTTTGAAAGAACTGTAGTTGTTACCAATCAACAGGGAATAGGTAAGGGTATCATGACCAAAGATGACCTCAAAGAAGTGCATGCTTATATGAATAATAAAATTGGAGAAGCTGGTGGAAAAATTGATAAGGTCTACTTTAGCCCTGAATTAGCTTCTTCCAACTCTATTTATAGAAAGCCAAATACTGGGATGGCCGAAGAAGCACGTAAAGATTATGCAGAAATTGATTTTAAAAAATCGGTCATGGTAGGTGATTCTCTATCAGATATGCAAATGGGTAAAAGAGTAGGAATGATTACCGTACATATATCTAAGGATGAAAATCAACTGAAGGAAGCAGATTATCAGTTTGAATCCCTCTATGCTTTTTATGAGTTTGTCGTAAAATGCAATCCGCAGTTCTGAGCTAAAAGGCATTGCTTATCGTAATTCTATAATCCCATGGATATTCCAAATTGTCGTAGGGAGTAGCTTTTAACTTGTAGGAGGCTTGAATGCCAATACTCAAAGGGAGTATGTTAAAAAAGGTATTATCAAAGTTAATTTCAATACCGGTAGCACTTAAATCATAGGTTTCTTTGGTTCGGTTGATTTTGTTTTTTCCATAATCATAATACAATTGTGCTCTTATTCGTTTAAAGTATGTGATTCCCCCAAATCCCCAATCGGGATAAAATAAGGGAAAGTGATAGTCTATAGAATAGCGAAGATACTCGTCTCCAAAACTCTGCTGGTAACCTCTACTGTAATTGAAATTATCTACCTCCCTATAGATGTTTTCTTCTAATTCTTTTTTATAACCCATAGCTAACTGCAAACTGTGTGTTTTGAAAAAAGAAGGCAAATAGATTCTCCCTTCAGTTTGAATTCTTTCAATGGATTTTCCTTCTATACTCTTTCCATAATAGAGTTGGTTTTCTATTCCTAGTGGTGAATTTAGTTGTTGTATAGCTTTTCTTCTTTTAAAGGTAAAATTGAAAGCAGCATGTGCGATTTGAAAGTTTTTAAGATAATTATCACTATTATTTTGCAGATTTACCCATTTGGCACCAGTTTCAACTTCTATTTTACTGTCGAAGTTTTCCATTTTCCATTCTAATGGGATTCTAGCTTTTAATCCTCCACTTTTTTGTCGGTAAACTTCTTCTTTTAATTCAGCAGATTCACCAAATTGTTGGATATATCTATAGTTATAATCTCCATTAAGACTAAGAATAGGAAGCCATCTACCATAGTTTAATTCTCCTTTATAATATTCTCCTTTTTCGTTGTGGTTATATCCTCCCCCTAAAGTAGCTGAAAGGTCATTGACAAAGTTGTTGAAATACAGTTGAATGCCCTGTGATGCTGGAGATGTCTCGATTAACCATGAATGCAAGCGCGTTCCTCTAAAAATTCCTTGATGTGCTTTTGGTGTTGTAAAATGGCTGGGCATTGGTTTGTTTATAGCAGAAAACTCTTCGTCAAATACTAAGTTGAGATGGGGATATCTCCAGTTTTGTTGTACAGGTTCTACAGGTTCAAGAGTTTGATTTAATGCGTCTTTTAATGCGAGGCTTGAAAGCTGATTGCCGTTGAAGATGACTTCTTTAAAGATTAAGTTTTCACCATTAGGACTGAGGTCTGCTTGATAAGCTCCTAAGGGAACTTCTGTTAATTGTATCACCTCTAAACTACCTTTAGAAGGACTTTTGTATAAGTTGTTGACTTGATTGTATCCCGCTTCATAAAAGACAAAGTCATTTTTTATTCTAGGAGCATCAAGGGTATGAGCTGACCAAGGTGTGATTTGAGTTTCTTTTTGAGTTGTTAAATTAAAGATGAAAATAGCTGCTAAATCATTTTTTCTTTTAATGTAAGCCAAGTTTTCTTCATCCTCATCAAGGGTTAATCGGGCAACAAAAGCAGAAGGGGGGAAGTTATAAATCTTTTTTTCTTCATGACGCTTTATATCAAATACATACAGTTCTGATTGTAAATTTTCTGAATACTTTAAAGCATATATGTTTGAGGATTTAGGTGCCACAACTGGGGAGAAAAACCTTCCTTTCTTAGTGATTTGTTTTTGTTTCTTTTCTTTAAAGTCATAGAGCATAATGTTTTCATAAGATTCGGAAACTCTTCTTGGATGGTTTTGATAAACTGTCCAAACCATAAGACTGTCTTTGTAGTGAAAAAAAGCATTTTCTGATGCACCAGGATGAAGTATGATTTTTTCCTTTTTGTTTTTTTGATACAGTACAATTTGATCGGTGGATTTGTTGGTTCTTTTGCGAACGATGAAACTACTATCGTTGATGTATTGTGGGAACGCATAGGTAGTAACTACTTTTAAGGAAGTATCGCTAAGGGCTTGGGTAGGTGTTAGGGTTTTATTTTGTAGTTGTTTTTGCCAAAACTTTTTAGAACTGTCCCAGCTTTTAAGGTAGAGACTTTTGGTAGTATAGGAGCTGTGTTTTTTTAGAGAACGGCTAAAAGGGTAGAATACCGATTTATAAGAAGCTGCATCTTCAAGAATATCAGCAAATATGTCAAATCCTTTTTCTTTACTTAATTCTGCAAGAAAGGAATATCCCCAAACATAGTGATTAGGAACTAAGTCTTTGTATGAACCATTTCTAATTTTATGATAAGAATAAGTGGTATTGGTGTGAGCAATACTTCTTTGAAAAGCAGTAAAGTGTGGTACTCTTCCTCTACCAGAATGTGAAAGTACGGTTTCTGTAAGCACGGCATCTCCTTCAAAAAACCAATTGGGAATGGCGAGGAATTGCGCAACAGACAACCCAAAATCTCCACTAAGGTAATAAGCCAATTTACTAATCCCTTTGTTGGCATGGTTAAATTGTTGAATATGTCGCTCTTCATGGATAGCCAATAGCTTCATCCAATTGGTAGTTCCCAAGGAATTGAGAGATTGAGGTGGAGTAGCGAAAAGTTCACTTCTAAAGGGTGCCAAAGCCACATAACCATTAGATTCAATAGTTTTATGATTGATTAATATTGCGAATTTCCTCGATTTCGTAGGATATTGAATAGGATTGTATAGATGAAGTGCATGGATGAGTTGCGCTGTTTCTAGAGCTTGGGATGTTATGGTTTTTGGATAAATGTATTTTCCGTAATTGCTGTTAAATTCTTGCCATTCCATGTATCTACTCTTGTCTCCCAAGGGTTGTGCTTGGGTGCTAATGGTGCATAGACCTACAAATAAAGTAAAAAATAAAAGGAGGGGATATGCTTTCAAAGAGTCTAAATTTTAAACCTAAGATAATGAAAAATTGAAGTTGGAAAAGTATTACTTTAATTTTTAATTAACATATAATTTAAGTGGCTAATAATTTATTCCAAAAAGAATAATCCTAATTTTATCCTTGCCCTTGTTTCTTAATTGATAAAGACACAATACACAATTCAAAATGTCCATTAAGTTGGTTACCTTCAATCTAACTTAGGAAGAATGAAACTTTTTTTCGTTCATTTGATTATTCAATTACGTAATAGCTTATTATAGGTTAAGGCTGATTTACTTTTGCTATGATAGAATTTTTATCCATAAAAGAACTCATTGATAATGAGCGGGAAAGATGTATTGTCGATGTACGTTCCCCAATAGAATATAAAAAGGGGCACATCCCAAAAGCTATGAATATTCCTTTATTTTCGAATGAAGAGCGAGCAATTATTGGGAGGGCATATAAGCAAGAATCTAAGGAAAGAGCCTTTGAGTTGGGTTTGGATTTTGCAAAAAAAAAGAAACCGTATTATTTGGATAGGTTTAGAAATTTAAAAGGAAATCCCATCATACATTGTTGGAGAGGAGGGATGAGAAGTAGAAAGCTTGCTGAATTTTTAGAAGAAAATGGCTTTCAAGTTGGTGTTTTAGAAAAGGGGTATAAAGCATGGAGGCAAAAAGTTCAAGAAGAATTCGCTAGAGAAAGGAAGTTGTTAATTATTGGGGGGTATACGGGAACAGGGAAAACAGATTTATTGCATTACCTAGAAGCAAAAGGGCATCAGATTATAGATTTGGAGGGGTTAGCCAATCATAGAGGTTCAGCTTTTGGGCTATTGCCAGAGCATGTACAGCCTACTACTGAACAGTTTGAAAATAACTTGTTTGAAGAATTACGAAAAAAAGACATTAACTATCCTTTGTTTGTGGAAGATGAAAGTGCTTTTATTGGAAATGTTTTTGTCCCCCATTATTTTTATCAACAGATGAAACATGCTCCCATGTTTTTTTTAGAAGTACCAAAAGAAACAAGAGCAAAAAAACTTGCAATAGATTATGGCAATTATCCTGAAGATTTATTGTGGAGTGATATTTTAAAAATAAAGAAAAGATTTAGCAAGAAAGATTTAGAAGATGCTAAAAGTTGTTTGTATAATGGACAATTGGAGAAAACGGCAGTGTATTGCTTATCGTATTATGATAAGATGTATGATAAGGCATTAAATAAGAAATCTAAAACCAAGGTATATAAACTACGTTGTGAGACTACAAAGTCATCTGATTTATGGGCTTGCCTTGAACAAGAATTAATAAAAAGGAACTATGTCAGAAATAAAACTTACTCAATATAGCCACGGTGCAGGTTGTGGTTGTAAAATTTCCCCTGCTATTTTATCAGAACTAATTCCCCAGTTGGATGATTCTTTAGTTAATAGAAATTTATTGGTAGGAAATGATTCATCAGATGATGCTGCAGTTTATGATTTAGGCGATGGAACGGCAATAATTAGCACCACTGATTTTTTTATGCCCATAGTGGATGATCCTTTTTTATATGGTTCTATAGCTGCGACAAATGCCATTAGTGATGTTTATGCTATGGGGGGAACTCCTTTGGTGGCTATTGCTATTTTGGGTTGGCCCATACACAAATTGCCGGCAAAAATTGCGAATCAAGTAATGGAAGGAGGAAAAAAGGCTTGTGCTGCTGCAGGAATACAAATTGCGGGCGGACATAGTATTGACTCTCCGGAGCCCATATTTGGTCTTGCTGTTACAGGTAGAGTGGAATTGGAACGATTAAAGAGAAATAATACAGCTACAGAAAATTGCCAACTGTATTTGACAAAGCCTTTAGGTGTAGGAATTTTAAGTACGGCTCAAAAAAAGGGAATCCTAAAAAAAGAGGATGCACACCTTGCTTCTGATAGTATGAATCAATTAAATAATGTTGGAAGGGAACTTTCAATACTCGAAGGAGTAAAAGCTATGACGGATGTGACAGGGTTTGGTTTGTTAGGGCATTTAAGAGAACTTTGCAATGGAAGTCAACTCTCCAGTATCATTAACTTTAATCAGGTTCCTTTTCTTAAAAATATTAGGCATTATCTTCAATTAGAGGCTATTCCTGGTGGTACCAATAGAAATTGGGAAAGTTATGGTCATCAAATCGAATTAGAAAATAAAGAGCAACGTATTTTATTATGTGATCCACAAACAAGTGGTGGTTTGTTAATAGCTGTAGAACCCGATTTCTCTCAAAAGGTAGAATATATATTAAAGGAAAATAATTGCCTTGTTGCTAAAATAGGACAGATGATTCCCAAAGAAGATTTTGCTGTTAAGGTGAAATAATTTTGCGAAATCCAAATAAAAAAAGCCGGTTTCATCTTTAGTGAAACCGACTTTTAAAATTGATTTATTTACTGAGCTTTATTGTCCAAAAAAAGTATTTCCGATGCAACCACTTCAGTAATGTATCGTTTCTCACCTTTTTGATTTTCATAAGAGCGATTACTTAATTTACCTGTAATGGCAGTTCTGCTTCCTTTTTTTAAAAAACGTTCAGCAAGTTCTGCCGTTTTCCCCCAAGCCACAATATTATGCCATTGGGTATTTTCTTGTTTTTCACCTTTTTTGTCGGTGTAACGCTCTGTGGTTGCTATAGAAAGCCTAGCCAATTTGTTGTTGTTTTTTAATGTTTTTACTTCTGGATTAGCTCCTAAATAACCAATCAATTGTACTTTGTTGTTTAATGCGTTCATAATCATAAAGTTTAATGAATGTAAAAATTTAATTACTGTGTTTTGAGTTCATCTCAATCGACGGTACAAAGGTTGGAACGCTGGAGAATAATAGACGGTAAAGAAACAATTACTTACGTTTTTGCTTCGTTTGTAGTCGTTTACAATTGATTAAATGGTTTTGCAAAAGTCTCTAACACCCTGTCTACAGGGCAGTAAGGGGTCGGATTTCTTTTTATTACGTTAATCCACATGTATAGCTGTTGGGTGACTTCCCCAAATGTTTTTATCGGCAAATTTAAAATCCAGTTGATATTTTTCTGGAATATCACCATGGAGCATTGAACCTATCTTTATGGTTGGGAATAGCTCTTCGTAAGTAATCATTTGGTTTAAGGAAACACGTCTGTAAATATGAGATCGCGTTAAGTTTTTAGCATTGTCCAGGCCAGAAGCACTTAGCAATTCTACAAAGTTTTTAATGGTCTTTTCATGATAATTTGCCACCCTTACTTTTTTATCTTCCGGTACCAATCCAATGGTGAGTTTCGGGTCTTGAGTGGTTATTCCTGTAGGACATTTATTGGTGTTACATAGTAAAGCTTGAATACAACCTAGCGCCATTTTCATTCCTCTAGCTTGATAACAAGCATCTGCTCCTAAAGCAATTGCTCTAGCTACATGGAAGGCGGAGGTGATTTTTCCAGAAGCCATGAGTATTATGTGCTTTTTAATGTCTAAACCTCTTAGGATGTTATTGACAAAGTCTAAACCGTCAATCATAGGTGCACCTACATAATTGGTAAACTCAGGGGATGCAGCACCTGTTCCGCCCTCTCCACCATCTACGGCGATAAAATCCGGGTAAATATCCAGTTCGATCATTGCTTGGCAAATGGAAATAAATTCACTCTTATGACCGATACAGATTTTAAAGCCAACCGGTTTTCCTCCAGAGAGCGTTCTTAATTTTTGAATAAATTGCACCATTTCCATCGGGCTGTTAAAAGCTGTATGATAAGGTGGTGAATCAATTCTAGTATGGGGTTTTACGTGTCTTATTCTAGCAATTTCTTCTGTGTTTTTTGAAGCTGGTAAGATTCCTCCATGTCCTGGTTTGGCTCCTTGAGAAATTTTTAGCTCAATCATTTTTACATTTGATATTCTAGATTTTTCGGCAAACAATTCTTCATTAAAGTTTCCTTCCTCGTCTCTACACCCAAAATAACCAGTTCCAATTTGCCAGATTAAATCACCTCCATGTTTCAGATGATGGTCACTTAATCCTCCTTCTCCTGTATTGTGTGCAAAATTCCCAATTTTTGCTCCTGCATTTAAAGCTTCCACTGCATTTCCACTTAAAGAGCCAAAACTCATAGCAGAAATGTTTAATATACTTGCTGAATAGGGTTGAGTACAATCTTTATTTCCTATGGTTACCCTAGGATCTTGATCAAGGGAAGCAAAAGGCTTGGGTGCTATAGAATGACACATCCATTCATAACCGGTAGCATAAACATCCAATTGAGTACCAAAAGGGATGGTATCTCTAACATTTTTAGCTCTTTGATATACAGTAGAACGGTCAACTCGATTAAAAGGTCGTCCGTCTATATCGGATTCAATAAAATATTGATACATCTTGGGTCTAAGCTCTTCCATTACATAACGCAATCTTCCTACTACCGGATAAATTCGCATAATGGTATGGCGCTTTTGAATCATATCATAATATCCCAAAATTGTTAATGCAAGGGTGATAGCAAAAATAACATACCAGTTGGGGCTAAGAAAAAAGGCTAAACCAAAGGTGGTAATTAATGCAAGGCTGGAAATAATAATAAAATTTCTGCGCATGATTCAAAATTATATTATACGTTATTAACTGTCTTTAATTAACTGTCTTTAATTTTTAAAGCATTAGAGATGCAAATTTCCGAATAATGAATGAGAGTTTCCATTTACTTTCTGAAAAGCTCTTTTAAGACTTATAATTCCATTAATGTTTTCTTAATTGATTGTTTTATAAGTGAACTTTTGGCTATATACAAAAAAATTAGCCAAAGTTCAGGTACTCTAATCCTCTCTCCGAAATCATACTTTGATCCCAAGGCGGGTCAAAAGTTAAATCAATTTGTATGTCATTCTGGGGAAATACATCCTCCATTGCACGAATGGTGGCATCTTTAATGGATTCACCCATAGGGCAAAACTGAGTTGTAAAGGTCATAGTTACAATTATCTCACGAGGATTTCCCTCGAATTTAAGTTTATATACAAGACCTAAATCTATAATGTTTAGATTTAACTCTGGGTCGATAACTTCATAAAGTGCCATTTTGGCGATTGTTTTTTTCTCCTGGTTATCTGTTTCTATATTATCTGGTCCTTCTGTCATTGATTCTTCTTTTATGAAAGATTACTTTGAATAAATTTAAATTATATAAAAAAGCTGCGATTAAAAGTAGGCTGGCTCCAATTGTCAGTAAGACTATATTAGAAACCAAAATTCCTACTATAAAAACAGCAATACCCATTAGGTAAATGAGGGTATTGATTAAGTATATTTTATCGCTAAATAGTTCTTTTGGATTAGGGGTTTTAGCTATTCCTGCTATGGAACTATACACCTTGTTCCAAACGATAAAAGGTAAAGTCTTAAAGGTCATTCCCATTATGATGGCCGTTATCCAGCCAAAGAAAATCATAAATCCATAAAGTAGGATTAATTCCTTGTGTGTATTCTCATAAAACAAGGTAATTGCAAGGGCAATGATAACGATGGGAATAAAATTAAATAAAACGGATAATAAGGAAAGTCTCACTTGACCGTCTACTTTTTTTCGAATTCTTTGTTTATGGCAACGTTTTAAAAATTTCCCAAAAATGAGGATAGCGGCTCCGATTAAACCAATTGGGAATAAATAATAACTGGGGTTGGGAAAATAAATGAATAGGATAATAAAAGCAATAAGTCCCGCATTGATAAGCAAGTAAATCCAGTTCAGCATTTTTTTGTTTTCATATTTTGAAATTAAAAACATTGGGATTAATCTGGAACCCACACCCATGACCATTAAGAGAAACCAGCCAATAACGCCCAAGTGCGCATGTAGAGATAGATAGTGAACTGAGCTTTCTGAAAACACGTCCATGGTAAAGTTATAAAGCAATAAAAGTCCAAAAAAGGTTGTCAAAAGCAGCCATAAAACAGAGCTAAAGACAAAAATAGCATGGATGCTGGGCGTTTTAACTTGAGCGATACTTATCCAGAAATTAATTAAGTAGCTGAGTACTGCAACATTGATTAAAATACCACCAAGTTGAGCAGTACTTCCAAATTGGAAGATGTAAAAGGAATAAATTAATAAGGGGATACCTATTCCAGCAGAAAAAAAGGAAAGATAAGCTAGGAAATTACTGTATAATTTACCTTCAATGATTACGGGAAAGAGTTGATGACTAGCACCTAAAATCATCATAGTTCCCCAGCCCAATGCCATGATGTGGGTTATGGCTAAAGTATGAGGATGAAAATGGTGGGCTTGAAAAATTGAAGGATTAATAAAGACTAAAAGTGCAGCAATAAAAAAAGAAACTGCCGCATAGGCGTAAAAAGGTAGAATAACCTTATAAGAAGTCGTTTTTATAGGACTATTACTTGAAGCAAACATCTTAATCAGGTTTTTTAAAGATTAGTAAGCGCACTTCCCCATCAGATATTTTTTTAATTCTATAGGTATAGCCCATTTCATCTAACTCGGGAAGCAGGAATACGGGAATTCTTTTGTGGTTGACAAATAATGCTTGGTCGTCGCCCATTTTATCCAACTCACCCAAAATAGTATGCATAGGTTGAGGCATAGGTAATGGTCTCACATCAATTTCTATCAATTTATCTTTAAATCTTTTTATCCAATCTTCCCAGCCATCGGCAGTAATTTTATCATCAATATTATCTATAGCCTTTGACTCCCCACTTTTGTAGAAGTATGTTTCTACTAAATCGGAGTTAATGGTTTTTATAAAAGACGAAAATCCTTGTTTTTCAAGCATTAAAATAAGTGGAATTGGCTCAAAGCTATTGATGAGTCGAAGTGCTTGTTGAGGTTTAACCTCTTTTACTTTATTCATGATGATTTTTAGGGGATCTTTTCCCGCATCAATATCGGGTCGAACATCCAACACTAAAATGTCCTCTTCTGGTAATTGACGAATATAATCTGGAATTTGGCTCTCCTTTTTTTCAACATCAACTGCTTCAATGCTTCTGTCTACAATAAATCCTAATGGCTCTAGTTTTTTAAAGAAATCCTCTGCTTTACAACCTGCAATTTTTGCAGCCATAGCTATACTTGTTCTATTTGCAAAAACTTTTCTTAAGATAGGATTTTTTAATTTTTTAAACTTAGAATCTATACTGATAATTGCTTCCATTGCTTCAGGATTGTTTTTTATCAGTTTCCCGATTCTTGTATTGGCATTTATTTGAAGGGTTTCCATTGTAATCTCATTAAAGGTGAGTAAAGTAGTTGAGATAACCAGCACTAGCTTTTATAGTGCTGGTTAAAAATTCAAGGTTCTATAAAATGTCAGGTGAAAACTATTGACATCTTAGGTTTAGCCATTGAGTTTTACAACCCTCACCTTCCATTGTTCTGGTCCTTGCTCGAGGTATTCCCATTCAAAAGGGGTTTTGCTTTCTGCTTCCATTTGATAATACAAAGGCTTAGGATCATGGTCGTTGATAAACTCAAAAGCTTCTTTTGCTTTTAGATCTTCAAAAGCTTCATAAAACATTTCATGTCGTTCTGTTGGAGGGTACGGGCGAAGGTCAAATTCATTAACTACAGAAAATCCTTCATCTCCTAATCCTGTATCTGCTTTTTTGGTAAGATGAACTACATATTCTCCTTCCTTTTGTTTTTTATAAACCCAAGAGTGCTGACCTTCAAATTTAGAAATGAAGATATGGTGAATTTCTTTAGGATCTTCTGAAGCAATAATTTCCATAATATCATTTTGTTGCATCATACCATACCTATGGAAAATAACTTGTTTCCAATCTTTTTTTTCTGTTTTTCTTAAATCAATTAAGGTGGACACCTCTCCCAAATCCACACCTTGAGAAACCTCTATTCTACCCACTTTAACTTTCCATTCTCTACCTCCTTTATTGAGATATTCCCAATCTACTACATCTCCAAAAATGGAACGGAATTCATAATATAAGGGTAAAGGGTCGTGGTCATTTATAAATATAAAACTATCTTTTACAGGTAAATCCTTAAACATTTGTATAAGTAGTTTGTGTCTTTGAATTGGAATGAGTGTTCTAACATCTGTCTCCTTAATGTTGCTTGTCTCGTTACTCATAATATTTGTTTTAATGTTGTTAAATTATATCGAGGACAATTTTGTCCGTTTTAGAATTGCAACAAATGTAAGTAAAAATTAAAGTTAAAAATTAAAGAATAGAAGGATTTATTTTTAAATTATTTTTGTTTTAATAACTCTATACTCTATACAATGGGGGCTTATGTTGAATCTATTTTCATCTTAGTTTTAGAATCACTACTGTCCGATAAAAGTAATAAAAGGGTTTTTCAAGCATTATAAAGGTTGATTCTGCTCAATTCTATTATTTTCTCTCAAAGTAAGCCCCTCTT
>CAZKFN010000041.1:0-18193 GCA_964552035.1 uncultured Flavobacteriales bacterium | reverse complement strand
TCTGTAATAATTACGCCCATTAATCCCGATAAGGAAGAGTAGAACATAACGAATAATAGGGCTGCGGCAATGTAATAAATGGTTTGTTGTGCGGGAATATCAAAAAAGGCAATTAAAATAGTAGCTAAGGCTGTATTAACCCATCCAATGATAACAACGTTGAGAAAAAGTCCCATATAAATGGATTTGAAACCACGTAAAAATGCTGCAGCTTTACCACTATATCGTATTTCAATTAATTCTAATTCAGTTACAATTTCTGCCCTTCTCCATAATCTCGCAAAGAAGAAGGTTGTCAACATTCCACCAATAAGCATGTTCCACCAAAGCCAGTTTCCAGAAATTCCACTTTGTGCAATTTTTTCTGTTACCCATAGTGGAGTGTCGGCAGCAAAAGTGGTTGCAACCATTGATATCCCAGCTAGATACCAAGGAAGTTTTCTTCCTCCTAAAAAAAAGTCACTTAAACTTTTACTCGCTTGATTTTTATAATAGAAACCAATGGCTGTTGCTAAGCTTAAGTAAACAACAATAATAATCCAATCAATTAGGGCTAGTTGCATGGTTTGATAAGTATTGGATAATTTATATAAATATTATTCTACGAAATACGAATTTTAAATGCAGTGATTCGCGAGTTTTTTAAATAAATTATCAACAGTTCAAATTAATAAGGTCGTTTTTAACTACAGAATTACATGGCAAAAATGTAAGTAAATACATTAGATGTGTAACTTTGTATTGCAAATTGTGCTGTCGCTGTATTGTAAAATATGGAGGAAAGTCCGGGCAAGATAGAGCGACGTACCTTGTGAAAGCAAGGGTTCTGCATAGCAGTAACAGAAAGTGCAACAGAGAATAAACCGCCATACTGCAAAGTGAGGTAAGGGTGAAATGGTGAGGTAAGAGCTCACCGCCTCAAAGGTAACAATGAGGGCTAGGCAAACCTTACGGCTTGAAAGGTCAAATAAACCGGAGATAAAGTTGCTCGCTTTTTCGGAGGGTAGACTGATTAGATAAATGACAGCAATTCACTTAAAGTGAATACAGAACCTGGCTTATAGATTTGCATTTTTAATAAATGCCTTTGGTTTACTAAAGGCATTTATTTTTTAGGAAAAGATTTTCCCGTCTTCCATTTTATAGGTTTTATCACACATTTCTGCCAGCTCTTCATTATGTGTAACAATGACAAAAGTTTGTTGGAGTTCTTTTCTCAGCTCAAAAAATAAATCGTGGAGCTGTTTGGCATTTACAGAGTCTAAGTTACCAGAAGGTTCATCAGCAAATACAACTTTAGGGTCATTTATGAGAGCTCTTGCAATGGCAACTCTTTGTTGCTCACCTCCAGATAGCTCAGAAGGTTTATGGGTTTGCCTTTCATCAATTTTCAACCTTTCTAACAGTTTTATGGCCCTTGCTTCAGCAGCTTTTTTGTTTTCTCCATAAATTAAAGCAGGCATGATTACATTTTCTAGGGCAGTAAACTCTGGGAGAAGATGATGAAACTGGAATACAAAACCTACATTTTGATTTCTAAAGTCTGCTAGTTCATTAGCTGAATAGTTGGTGATGTTGCGATTGTCATAAAATAATTCCCCTTTAGTTGGTCGGTCTAGTGTGCCTAGAATTTGTAAAAGTGTAGTTTTTCCTGCTCCAGAACTTCCAACTATAGAAATAATTTCCCCTTTATCTATGGTTAAATCTACCCCTTTTAAAACCTCAAGGTCTCCAAAATTTTTATGAATATTTGTCGCTTTTATCATTTTATAAAGGTTTTGGGCGAATTTAATCCAAATAATTAAATACCGTTGATAAGTTTGCTTTTAAATTGGCTTCAAAAAGGCTAATTTTGTCTTTCAATATTGAATTAAATATATTTCGAATGAATATACACGAATATCAAGCAAAAGAAACTTTAAAAAGTTATGGTGTTGCCATACAAGAAGGAATTGTTGCAACGACTCCGGAGGAAGCTGTTGAAGCAGCAAAAAAGTTAAATCAAGAAACAGGCACTGAATGGTGGGTGATTAAAGCTCAGATACATGCTGGTGGAAGAGGAAAAGGCGGCGGTGTTAAGCTAGCTAAATCCTTAGATGAGGTAAAGAAAATAGCTGGGGAAATTATAGGCATGCAATTGGTTACTCCTCAAACTTCTGCTGAAGGGAAAAAAGTACACCAAGTATTGGTAGGACAAGATGTGTATTATCCAGGAGAAAATGAACCGGAAGAGTATTATATGAGTGTTCTTCTAAATCGTTCTACCGGTAGAAATATGATTATGTATTCTACAGAGGGTGGAATGGATATTGAAACGGTTGCCGAAGAAACACCACATTTGATTTTTTATGAAGAGGTTGATCCAGCTGTAGGCCTTCAAGGATTTCAAGCTAGAAAGATTGCTTTTAACCTTGGTTTATCAGGGCAGGCATTTAAAGAAATGGTAAAGTTTGTTTATGCATTATACAGTGCTTATGAAGGAACAGACTCTAGTCTTTTTGAGATTAATCCAGTTCTAAAAACATCTGATAATAAGATCATTGCAGTTGATTCTAAAGTAACTTTAGATGAGAATGCTTTATTTAGACATAAAGATTTAGCAGAATTAAGAGATATTAGAGAAGAAGACCCAACAGAGGTTGAAGCTGGAGAAGCTGGATTAAACTATGTTAACCTTGACGGCAATGTAGGATGTATGGTAAATGGTGCTGGACTTGCTATGGCTACCATGGATATCATTAAGCTAAGTGGTGGAAACCCTGCTAACTTTCTAGATGTTGGAGGTACCGCAAATGCTGAGCGCGTTGAAAAAGCTTTTAGAATTATTTTACAAGATGAAAATGTGGAAGCTATTTTAGTTAATATTTTTGGTGGAATTGTAAGATGCGATAGAGTAGCTCAAGGTATTGTTGATGCCTATAATAATATTGGAAATATTTCTGTTCCAATTATTGTAAGACTACAAGGGACAAATGCAGAGGAAGCTAAAAAAATTATCGATGACTCTGGACTGAAGGTTCATTCAGCAATTCTATTACAAGAAGCAGCAGATTTGGTAGCTGAAGTAGTAGCTTAAGAGTAGCTTTATTAGATTTTATTAAAAAGGCAAATTTCTAATCGAATTTGCCTTTTTAATTTTTTATACTTCCTCTTTACGAATAAGGTAATACATACAAGTTGTCCAATAGTTTCTAAAGTAAGGAATAGCTGCTAACAGTTTAAATTGCACTTTAGGTTTCATTCCAAACTTATATTGGTAGATAGGATTGATAAGGTAATAAGTTCTACTTTGCATGCTGTAATTATTTTTTTTAAAAAGTCGCTCAAACCTTTCAATACTAATTCCAGTTGTTTTAATATCCATCAATTCATCGATTACCCTTTGAGGTTCTTTAAAAAGTTTTAAAATTCCTCTATAAATTGGACTAGGCAATAAATGATAGTAGGGGAAAAGAGATAGAAATTTATTTTTGGCAATTTGTTGATGACCGCCAAAAGGCATTTGCCAAGGAGGGAAACCAAAGTAAATATGTCCATTGGGTTTTAGGAAATCTCTTAATTTTGCAAATAATTTATCTTGGTCATGAATGTGTTCAATCACATCTTTTAGGATAATAAGGTCAAAACGTTCAGGGAACTCTTTATCAATATTAACATCATAAATATTTTTGTTAAGGATTTGAGCAACTCCTCTTTTTATTTCTTCTTCTAAAAGGTTTTTAGCTAGCTCATATCTTGGAGCTGATAATTCAACACCAACACCTATACAGCCTTTATTTACGAATGCTTGTAAAACTCCACCTTCAGCACAGCCTATTTCCATGACTCGCATCCCAGTCTTAAGAGGCAATTTTTTTTCTATAAAAGGGATAACAAATTGTTCAGCATTTTCTCGCTGATATTTTATATATGTTTCTTTGTCTTTGTGAAATTCAAATGCCATTATAATATTTTTGCAAACGTAAAATTAATTGATTTTCATTGGTAAACCATGAGTTGATGATAAAGGAGTGTATAATTTACTTTATGAAAATGTAATATTATTTAATAATTAACAGAGTTACAATTACTTTTATGAGAAATCAATAGTATGCTAGTTAAAAGATAAAACATTATTTTTGTATTAATGCAATGCAAAAAGTTAGACAACATTCAAGAAAATTTTACAAAGAATAAAATTTTTCTTCTTTTACTATTGAGTTGTGTTTTTCTAGTACCTAAATCTATTCTAGCTCAATCTGTGAGGCTAGGTATAAATGCCGGCATGCTTGGAAGCAGGTATACCATTCATGAAAATAAACCTAATAAAGGAGTAATTGTTAGACAAGGGGATGTGTTTATAGGGCCTTCATTTGGAATGGTTGGGATTCTAACGACTTCTAGAGAACAAACTAAAAGAAATCCTTCAGTGCTTCAATCTTTCTTAAAAGTAGACATCAATTATTGTATGTGTGGAGGTAATGTGGAGATATTGGAGACAAAAGGAAGTGAAACAATTAGCAGGCAACAATACCAATCTGGGCATTTAAATATCAATTTAGCTTATCATGCCGAAGCTGGGAAAGTGATTTTTATGGTAGGTCCAACGGTTTCTCAAAACTCAAGGCGTAGGGTAAATACACCAGATGATGGAATAAAAACATTGGGCACAAAAATCAATGAATTTGTAGTTGGAGGAGAGTTAGGAGTGGGAGTTAAGAAAAAGAATTTTGCTTTGAGTGGTAGATATTATATGTCTTTATCTCAGTTTGCTGAGCCGACTTCCATCTTAAATACTGCCTATAATTTACATGAGGCTAAACTGGTTCTTAGCTATTACTTTTTAGATAGTAATAGAGAGAAGAATTATAAGAGTATCTATTGGGATTAGAGGCGTTCAGCATGAATAAAAACCTTGGAATTATCTTGAAGTCGACAAGCATAAAGAAAATGATCTTTAGATTCTGAAATTTTATATTTCGCTCTAATTTCATCTGCTGTTTGAGGAAAGTTTCTACTCACAATACTTGCTGAAAGTTGACTTCCTTTTTTGGGTTTATCAACAGCCATGATTTTTAAATTTCGTCCTGGGAAATTTTCAATTTTTTCGTTTGAAGTATATAAATGTGTGTTAGGAGCTAGTTTTTTTAATCCAAATTTCTTAGCAATGCTTTTAAATGCCCCTGCTTTATATATGGCGACATTGGGTTCATACAAATAATTCAAAGGCTTAGAATAGGAAACTTCACTTACTTTTTCCGTCTGATAATCAAACTGAAAATCTTCCATTCCTTCGTCCAAAAGATTGATACAATTAATTTTTGTTTCTTGCTCTTTATCTTTATGAAGTTTGACGAGTACTTCTTTACAATCATTTTTAACAGCTACGACCCATATAGTTGAAATGTTTGGAAGTTGGCGAAATAGACTTTCTAGATCGATAATAGGAGAGAGTTTAAGCAGAATTTTATTGGATATTTTAAAAAGTTGAGGTAATAAGTTAAGAACGTTGGGTTTACAGTCTTCTAAAAGGAAAAGGCGCTTTTCTTTATTTCTTCTATCGGGATCTATGTAGATTAAATCAAATTGATTTTCATTTATTATAAAATCTTCAGCAGTGGAATGGTAGGTTTCTATATTATGAGCCTTTAATACTTTGAAGTTAAAAGTAGCCTTTTCATAAATAGTATTATTAGCTTCAATATAAGATACTTTTTTGGCAATTCTTGAGAAAAAATAACTGTCGATGCCCATTCCACCGCTTAAATCGGCAATGGTTTCTGCTTGAATTAATTGAGCTTTAAATTTAGCAGTTTGTTCAGAGGAGGCTTGAGAAAATGCTCTAGGGGAAGGGAATTTAAAATTTGAATAGGCTTCTAAAAAAGGAAATTTAGACTTACTTTTTTGTAGTCCATTGATTTGATTGATAATTTCCTCTTTAGGCCAAGTTGTTTTTTTACTTAGCTTAAGTGATATCTTAGCAGTTGATTGGTGAAGGTTATCTTGAATAAATTTTTCAATCTCCTTGGGAAACATCTTCATCTTTTAAGAAAATATAGGACAATATGTTGGCTCCCATTCTCAGGGCCTTTAAACGAGTTTCCTCAGAATCATTATGAATTTCAGGACTTTCCCAACCATTCCCTAAATCACTTTCATAAGTATAAAACAAAACAATTCGCCCATTTTTAACAATGCCAAATCCTTGAGGAGGCTTTGCATCATGTTCATGAATTTTTGGCAATCCATTAGGGAAACTAAATTTTTGATGATAAATAGGATGAGTATAAGGAATTTCCACCAACTCATCGTTAGGGAATAGCTTTTTCACTTCCCTTCTAAAAAATGGGTCTAAACCATAATTATCGTCAACATGCAAAAAGCCCCCACCCAGTAAATACTTCCTCAAATTTTCAACTTCCTCTTGCTTAAAAACTACATTCCCATGTCCTGTCATGTGAATAAAAGGATAATCAAAAATTTCAGGGCTACCCGGATCAACTATAGCTTGCTCTTTAGAAATGTTAGTGTTTAATTCCTTGTTGGTGAATTCAATTAAATTAGGCAAAGAAGTTTCTAAATTGGCATACCAATCCCCACCACCACTATATTTTAATACAGCAATTTGATAACTGCTATTTTGAGCAAATAATACTAATGGTAGAAAGCTGAAAATAAAAATAAATCGCTTAAGCATTAATTAAATTTATGGTGTGACAAGCTACAATTGCAGCAGTTTCTGTTCTCAATCTACTTTTTCCCAAAGATACAGGCTTAAAACCATTTTTTTGAGCTAATTCAATTTCTTCTTCTGAAAAATCTCCCTCTGGACCAATTAATATCAATGCTTTTTCACCTTTAGGGTGCTGATTAAGGGGTGCTTTTTCGGTAGGATAACAATGCGCAATGTATTTTTTACCTTCGAAGTCTTTTTTTATAAAATCTCTAAACTCTTGAAGTTCATTTAAAGCAGGAAGCTGCAGCTTGTAAGACTGTTTCATAGCACCTTTCAAAATTTTAATTTGCCTGTCGTGTTTTAATACTTTTCGTATGGCGCGTTCACTTTTAAGAGGATGTATAGCATTGATTCCTATCTCGGTAGATTTTTCAAGAAACCATTCCCAGCGATTGATATTTTTTGTTGGAACAGCAGCAATCTCAACTAAAAAATCCTCTTTCTTATCCTCTAGTGTATAGAGGACTTCTAAGGTGGCAGCTTTTGGATTAGTATCAATTACAATGCATTGGAATAGTTTGCCTAAACCGTCAGTAACCTCTACTTTGTCATCTGTCTTTAATCGGAGCACTTTGGAAAGGTGCTTGGATTCTTCTTGATCTAAGATGATATTTTTACCAATAATTTCAGCAGCTAAAAATCTATGCATGGAGTTTAGAATAAAAAAATAAAAGTCATTATTTAGCTATTGATAAGCTCTAATGAAGTCCAAAAGTAATATAAAATAAGAAGGCTTAGTTCTTATTTTATAAATGGATTGAAAAGTTTATTTTATATCTAAAAAAATAGAATACTTTTGTTTCCATGAAAAAATCAAGAATTAAAAGCACTCAAACGGCCTTGCATTTTAAACGATGGAATAGGGCCGCTTATGCCATTTCACTATCCATAGGGAGAGTTGTAAATATTGGGGTATTAGCTCAGTCAATAGCTCAAAGGTTAGATGAGAAAAATGATTTAGTTCATACAGAAGAAACTTCCAAAGATTTTTATTCTTTAGAAGAAGATGATGAATCGCAAAATAAAGAAAGTTTGTTGCTAGAGCTTTTAATATTGACTTTACCTGTCTTATTGTTAATTACAAAAGCGAATTCTTTCTCATCAAAGTGTTTTTTCAAGTTAAATTCAAAATACACCGTTTCTTTTTCATCTCTCTTTTTTTCTACGAGCTCTCCTTTCTTTATTTTTTTCCTTTTATTTTTTACGACACTTTTTTCAACTCATTCTTATGCTCAAGAATCAGATACCCTATTTAATGCTGAAGTAGAAATCAAAGAGGTGGTCATTCAAGCCAACCGTTTAGACTTTTTGGAAAAAAAGGCGCCTAAAAATATTGATGTAATCACTCAGCAAGAAATTAAAAGGGTTCCTGCGATGAGTTTTGCAGACTTATTGAGTTATCAATCAGGAATTGACGTTCGTCAAAGAGGGCCCATGGGGATACAATCGGATTTGGGGATAAATGGAAGCAATTTTTCTCAAAGTCAGCTGTTGATTAATGGGATAAAAATGAGTGATCCACAGACGGGGCATCATTTGATGAACATTGCTGTTCCCTTAGCTTTCGTTCAGCAAATAGAAATTATTAAAGGTGGGGCAGCTAAGCGATTTGGACAAAACACTTTTGGTGGGGCTGTCAATATCCATACAAAAATTCCAGAAGAAGACGCTTTATATATAAACTTATTGGCTGGAGATTACAATTTATATACTGCAGCTGTTGGAGCTTCTTTTGGCAAGAAAAAATATAGACAAGTTTTAGCTGTAGATCACAGTCAATCTTCTGGATATAGACATAATACAGACTTTTTACTTTCCAACTTATTTTATCAAGGAAAATATAAGATAAATAAAACAGAGGTTATGGATGTGTTGTTGGCTTATTCAGACCGATCTTTTGGAGCCAATGGATTTTATGCCACACCAGCAGCTACAGAGCAGTACGAAGAAATACAAACTGTAATTGGTAGCCTTTCTTATAAAAAGGAAATAGATAACTGGGATTTAAAATCTCGACTTTCTTGGCGTAGAAATAACGACCAATACGATTACATTCGAAAATTACCAATGACTTATAGAAACATTCATCAAAGTAATACCTATAGTGTAGAATTAAATGCTATCCATAAAAATAGCCTTGGAGAAACGGCAATAGGAGTAGAATATAGAAGAGAAGATATCTGGGGCAATGAGATTAGGAATGATACTAATAATATAAGTAGGCTAAATGGGAAGTATAGAGATAATTTAGGTCTTTTTGGAGAACATAAATTTACTTTTTTAGAAGAGCGTTTAATTTTAAATCCAGGATTTTATGCCGCTTGGTATTCCGATTTTGGATCTCATTTTTTCCCTGCTCTAGATGCTTCTTATTTAATAAAAGAAAAACTAAGCTTTTTTACTTCTGTTGGGCGTTCCTATAGAATACCAGCTTTTTATGATCAGTACTACGATAGTCCCTCTGAAAAAGGAAATCCAGATTTAAAAGCTGAAAATGCTTTTACTTCAGAAATAGGGACGCGATTTTTCTATGAAAATGTATGGAGTTTAAAAGCGGCTTATTTGTATAGAGATAATAAGCGAATTATTGATTGGGTTGAAAAAAATGGGACCGATTATTGGTCAGCAGTAAACTATTCTGATTTATTGACCCAAGCCTTTGATTTTTCTATTCAATATACGCCTAACATACAATTAACTAGAAGTTTTACCCTTCAAGAGATTTCTGCTTCTTATTATTTATTGAATCAGATAAGAAATGCAGAAGAAAGTTTGCCATCTAGGTATGTTTTGGACTATTTAAAAAATCAATTGGTAGCCAAACTTAGCTTGAGATTATTTGAAAAAGGACAAATCACTATAATTTATAGAAATATAGAGCGTGTAAAAGAAAAAAACTATCAATTGCTGGATGTTCGAGGAAGTTATCAATTTTCACATTTTTCCCTTTTTGTTGATGTTAACAATCTTTTGAATACCTCGTATGTTGAAATTTTAACTCCTATGCCTGCTCGATGGGTTAAATTTGGGGCAAATATAAAAATTGGCTTATAGTTTTTTAGATGCAATAGATTGATTGTTAGCTTATTTAAAACAAAAGGTATATTTGGGTCTTTTTATCTTTAAAGTATGATATTTATCATATTTTAAAGTCGTTTAGTTGACCATATTTGTACGAAAGTTATATGCTATGTTTGTACAAATAAAAAACATTCTTTTTTTTATTTTATTGTTGGGATTCTCTTATCAAGGAGTTGCTCAATTAGCAGTAGATGCTGAATTCAGGCCAAGGTTTGAATATCGCCATGGTTATAAAGATCTAATTCCCAAAGGTGAAAATCCAGCGGCTTTTGTTTCACAACGGAGTCGTTTGAATGTAGATTTACTTCAATCTCATTATCGTTTTTACATGAGTATTCAAGACGTAAGGGTTTGGGGAGATTTGCCTCAATTGAGTCGTCATGATGCCAATGGTTTGGGTTTACATCAAATTTGGGCAGAGTTAGATTTAACTAAGTATTCGAGATTAAAAATAGGTAGGCAAGAGTTGACTTTAGATGATGCTAGGATTTTTGGAAATGTTGATTGGGCACAGCAAGCGAGGAGTCATGATTTGGTTTTATACAATTGGGAAAAAGGAAGTTGGACTATAAAAGCAGCTGTAGCCTTTAATCAGGAAGATGAACTTTTAGCGGGGAATGATTATTATCTTCAAGGAAATTATAAAACTTTGCAATTATTATGGTTGCATAAAAAATGGGAGAATATTAGTTTAAGTATATTAGGTTTAAACAACGGCATGCAGTATATTGATACTGTAAAAAGGAATGGAGTGTACTTTAGTCAAACTTTAGGTTATCATTTTGAAAGAACAGCTGAATCTTCGTTGTTGGCTGTGAAGTCTTATTATCAAATGGGTAAAAATCAGTCTGGTGAGTTGTTAGATGCTTATTTAATAGGGGTAGATTATACCAAGGATTTAAAATCTAATTTAAGTATAGGTTTTGGAGGAGAGTTGATTAGTGGAAACTCCAATGGGGTTGTAAAAGGAAATACCAATCGGGCGTTTGAGCCACTTTATGCAACGGCTCATAAATTCAATGGCTATATGGATTATTTTTATGGTGGCTATCACAACAATAGTGTTGGTTTGATTGATTTAAACCTATCTATAATGTATGATATTGGTGATAAAAGTGATATTTTATTAAAAGGACATCAATTTCTAGTGCCTTCAAAGATAGACGATAATGAGTTTAAAAAATTGGGGACTGAGATTGATTTAGTATTTTTGCGCAAAATAAATAAAGAAATTTCCTTTTTAGTAGGATATAGCCAGGTGTTACCTCAAAAGACACTTAAAGATTTAAGGGGAGTTCAAGCTACTCAAATCAACAATTTTGGCTATATAAGTTTGCTGATTAGGCCCAATTTATTAAAAATGAAATTAACAAATAATTAAAATTAATTCTATAACCACAAATTTATCAAAAATGAAAAAGAATTTAGGAGTATATTTAATGGCTGTGTTTTTTTCAGCATCCTTGTTGATGTTGGGGTTAAATGCATGCCAGCAAGCTGGAGAAGACAGCTCAAACAAGGCATCAGACCCTATGGGGAAATCAATTGCAGGTGCTGAATCAGTTAACATTGAAACTGTTGGAGATATGGTAGATGCTGAATTAACATCACCTCCATACGTTCCCAAGCCGGTAGGAAATCGTCCAGCTCAAAAGTTAAAAGTAGAAATGGAAATTATTGAAGAGGTGGGAGAGATGATTGACGGAGTTGATTATGTCTATTGGACTTTTGGTGGAACTGTTCCAGGGAGTTTTATTCGTGCTAGAGTAGGGGATGAGATTGAGTTTCATCTACAGAATCATCCAGACAATAAACTACCACACAACATTGACCTTCATGCAGTGACTGGTCCTGGTGGTGGAGCGGAGTCTTCATTTATTCCACCAGGAAGAGAAGCAGTATTTTCTTTTAAAGCACTTCATCCGGGTTTGTTTGTTTATCACTGTGCTACTGCGCCAGTAGGGATGCATATTGCTAACGGAATGTATGGTTTAATTCTGATTGAACCTGAAGGAGGATTAGATCCAGTAGATAAAGAATATTATGTGATGCAAGGTGACTTTTATACGAAAGGAGCTTATGGAGAAAGAGGAGAACAGCCTTTTAGCATGGCTAAAGCCATTAATGAGCTAGCTGACTATGTAGTTTTTAATGGTAAAGTTGGAGCTTTAACAGGTGAGAATGCATTAACTGCTAAAGTAGGTGAAAAAATTCGTCTATTTGTTGGAAATGGTGGTCCCAACCTTGTTTCTTCTTTCCACGTTATTGGAGAAATCTTCGACAAGGTTTATGTAGAAGGTGGAACTTCATTTATTGAGAATATTCAGACTACTTTAATTCCTGCAGGAGGTGCTGCAATGATAGAATTTCAAGTTGATGTTCCCGGTTCGTTAATTTTAGTTGATCACTCTATTTTTAGAGCTTTTAATAAAGGAGCTTTAGCAATGTTAAATGTTGAGGGTGATGCCAATAAAAAGGTGTTTTCCGGTCAGATAAAGGAGGGGATCTACCTGCCAGAGGGTGGTTCATCTCAAGATATGCCTAGTGGTATAAGAGGTGAAAGAGAAGAGATTGTAGCTAAAACTTTAGAGGAAAAAATTAAGTTTGGTAAAAGTGTTTATATGCAAACTTGTTTTGCTTGTCATCAAAATGAAGGACAAGGATTGCCTGGAGCTTTCCCTCCTTTAGCAAGTTCGGATTATTTAACTGATGTAAATGCTACTATCGATGCTGTGGTTCATGGTTTAGAAGGTGAAATTACCGTTAATGGTGAAGTATATGACGGTATTATGCCTAGCCAAAATTTAACGGATGAAGAAACAGCTAACGTTTTAACTTTTGTATACAGTCAATGGGGTAATAACAATACTGTTGTTACTTCTGATATGGTAAAAGAACGTAGATAATTAATATAATCCCCCTATGGTCATGAAAAATAGAGTTCATTTATTATGGTTTTTAGTGATAGCATTTGCTTTTATATCCATAGAAGTAAATGCTCAAAATGATGAAATGGTAAAGATCAAAGGGGGATTTTTCCTTCCACTTTATGGTTCTGATACAGCTTATGTGGAAGTTGAGGATTTTAAAATGGATGTCTATCCAGTAACTCATCTTGATTTTCAGAAGTTTGTAAAAGATAACCCTAAATGGCGTAAGTCTGAAGTTTTACAAATTTTTGCAGCTGATGGATATTTAAAAAATTGGAAATCTGACTTAGAAATTGATGACAAGGTGAATCCCAGTAGTCCTGTTAATAATATTTCTTGGTTCGCTGCTAAAGCATATTGTGAGACCCAAGGTAAACGTCTACCTACAGTGGATGAATGGGAATATGCAGCCATGGCAGATGAAGAGGTTCAAGATGCTAGAAAGAGTGAGGCATACAATCAGTATATTTTAAGCTGGTATGAAACACCTCAAACCCATAATAGAGCAATAGGCTCAACCTATAAAAATTACTGGGGCGTTTATGATTTGCATGGAATTGTGTGGGAGTGGACTTCTGATTTTAATTCTGTTTTACTGAAAGGTGAAGCAAGAGAAGGATCAAATAGAGATGCCAAACTGTTTTGTGGAGCTGCTGCAATTAATGCAACAGACTTAATGAATTATGCTGCTTTTATGCGTTATGCTTTCCGCGGTAGCTTAAAGGCTAATTATAGCGGAAGAAACCTAGGGTTTAGATGTGCTGAAAGTATCAATCAAAAACAAAATTTACCATGATGAGAATAAGATTAAAAGATTGGATTATTATTGGGCTATTTGCCGCAATGACAACATTAGCTGCTTGTGGAGGTAAAGCAAAGCAAGAGAATGAAACAGAAACAGCTTTTGACCCAAATGCTGAGTTTACTTCCTTGTCTATTTTTAATTTACCTTCTCAATGGACCTCCCATAAAGGGGAAGATATGGAGCTAAAGGACCTACACGGTAAGGTGGTAGCCATGGTGATGATTTATACCAATTGTAAAGCTACTTGTCCACGATTGGTAGCAGATATGAGAACAATTAAAGAGCGAATGCCAAAAGATAAGCTAAAGGATTTGCAAATGGTTTTTGTAAGCATAGACCCTGAAGCGGATACTCCTGAAAAGTTAGCTGAATTTGCCGTAGAAAATAAAATGAACGAAGAGCCTTGGTTATTTCTTAGAGGAACTGAAGAAGATACTAGAGAGTTTGCGGCTGTTTTAGCTGTAAATTATAAGAGAATATCACCCATAGATTTTTCTCATTCCAACATTATTAGCGTTTTCAACAGAAAAGGAGAATTGGTTCACCAAAGAGAGGGAGTAGATGTGAGCAGTGAAGAAACCATTAACGAATTAGAGCGTTTGTTGGCTTCTAATGAGTAAGTAAATTTCCATTTTCAGCTAATTCAAAAATAGCCTGTAGACTTTACCTGAATTTATTGTGAATTAGTTTAGAGTTATGTCCAAAGCTGCATTGATAAATTGAATTTTACTCCACTACTTTTAAGATCCAGTCTTTTATAACTTCCAACGCTTCTGTTGAAAAGGTCTGCTCTATTTGTCCATATTCCATAGGTAAACCTGTTTCGCTTTCTTGGAAAAGATGATTTAATCCCTCTAACAATACGGCTTTACTATTTTTAACAGATTGTTTTTCTAGGATTGCTTTTGTAGTGTAAAAATTTTGTTCAATATCCACTTGTAAATCCTTATCTCCATTTAAAGCAAGTATTGGAATTCTTATCTTTTCTAAATCTTTATACGGTTCATAATTCATGAAAAAGCGCATCCAATTATCAGTATAAGTCTCTACAAGCGTGGATATGAATTTCTCATCACTTAACCCACTTTCTCTTTGAAGGTTCCAATCTGGAAATGCTTTTAACTCTTTTTCAAAATAGGTTTTAAGTTTGTCTTTTAAGATTAAAGTATCTTTTTCTTGAGCAATTATTTCATAGGCTCCGGCATTGATGCGGTAATTGTTATCTATATAATTTTCTGATAAACCAGCTGCTTTACCTATAATTTCTTGTTGTTTTAAGAGTACTTGCGCTCCTTTTTTAGCAGGACTAGCTAAAAGGATAATAAATCCTACCTCACGAGTTTGCGCAGCAAGCATTCCTGCAATAATCCCTCCCTCACTATGTCCTACGAGACCAATTTTATTGGCATCAATTTCTTTTCTGCTTTTTAAATAAGCTATAGCAGCTCGGGTATCTGTAGCAAAGTCTGCTGTAGTTGAACCTTTAAATTCTCCTCCAGATTCAGCAACTCCTCTGTCGTCATATCGTAAAACTGCAATGCCATTTCTAACTAAATAATCCGAGATGACTAAAAAAGGCTTGTGGTTAAAAAGCTCTTGATTTCTATCTTGTGGGCCACTCCCACTAATTAAAATCACTGCTGGATGCTTTTCCCTACCTTTTGGAAAACTTAAGGTTCCTGCCAATCGTATATTTTGTTGGGTATTCTCAAAAACTACATCTTCAGTTAGATAAGGAAATGGTTCTTGGGGCTCCTGAGGTTTTGTAGGTAAAGGAAAAATAGAAGAAGACTGAATTAATTCCAAAGGGAATTTCAATCCATTTTGCTCAAAATCTCCTAAGAAGGTGCTATCATTTTCTGCTAAAGTAGCCGTATAGCTTGCCCCAATTGTTGAAATTTTTAAAATAAGTTTTCTGTTTTTAAATGTAATTTGATCTATGGGAACATCGTAAGCTTGTTGAAGTGGACTATCAAAGCTGGCTTTTAAGTTGGAATCTACTATGCTAAAGTTAAAAATTAAAGGCAATTGAGTTCCGTAAACATTTAGTTCTCCTTGCCATTTTCCTTCAATGTTCTGGGCATAGCATAATAGAGTAGAACTTAGGATGCATAATAAAGAAAACACTTTTTTTGTCATCTGTTATTGGTTTTTGTTTAAATTAAATTAAAGATTATTTTAGATAAAACCTCGCTTAAAATAAGAGCTATTACTATTCCTACATTTAACTTCCAACCTTTGCTGTTGGTACTTATTTTAAAACCTTTGTAAAATAAAACAATCATCCAAAGGAGTAATAGAATTCCAATTAAAGAAAAAATCAGAAGAGGGATTAAACCCTCTGTAAAAATAAGGTCTGGCAAGGTGGTTAAGAGAGTTTCCGTGTATTTTTGGTTGGCTCCATTGATGTTGGTTAGCGTTAATAAATAAAGAGGAAAACGAGCTACGAGGCTCAATGCCAGGATGTCTATAAAACGAGTTTTTTTATAGATGATTTTTCCTATTCCATAAAAAATCAGGCTGATACTGCTGAGGTTAATAAAATTATCTACAAAGGGCTCCCACCATTTCACTCCATAACTAAAATGCAAGTCCAAGGCTCCGTCATATCTGGCATTCCACCAAAAAGCAAAAAGAGAACCCAAAACCAAAGCCAAGAAGCCAAAACCAAGGAGGTCTTTTTCGTTATATTTTTCAAAAGGATTAAATAAAACACTAATGTTCATTTTCTTGAAGTTGTTTTAATAAATCGATGAGTTCATCCAGTCGGTTACGAACCGTAGGGTAACTTTTTTTCATCTGCTTTGCCATGGCTTTTAAGCTACCACCTGAGAGTATAAAATCTAAAATAAAAATTTGATCCTCTTGTGGAAGGCTAGCAATAATTGGCAAATCATAAGTTCCAGAAATAAGAGTGTCACATTTTGTACAAGAAAGGGAACTCACTTTAAGGGTGGCTTCACAACTAGGGCAAATAGCTGGGGTCTTTTTCATAAAAAAGTAACTTGAATTTCTAACTCTAGAGCAAATATATTAATATAATTGACATTATTTTTAATAAAGTTAAAGTTTGTTTGAATAAAATTAAGGTTTTACATGAATAATTGTTAGACTTTATAAAAGTTGAAGGAAGTTTAAAGATTAAGAGAAATACTTCCCTTACTAGGCTAGAAAACCTTTCTGTATTTTTATCTTTACACTTTGAGCTAAAAATTATGGATTCGTATAGCTTAGCAGCTTTTCTTTTTTTTATTATTGGAGTTGTTTTAAGTTTACTAGGAAGCGGTGGAGCGATATTGACAATTCCCGTTTTAGTTTATGTTCTCAACATCAATCCTTATTGGGCAACGTCTTACTCCATGTTTATTATGGGAATATCCAATTGGGCAGCTACGGTAGACAACATCAAAAAGCAAACTATTCATTATAAAATAGGTTTATATTTCGCCGTTCCAGGTTTGTTGGTTACCTTTTTTATTCGACGACTCATCTTACCCCGCGTTCCTAATATAATATTTGAAAATGCTGAAATTACTTTATCAAAAGGAAATGTTATTATGCTTCTTTTTTCAGTGTTAATTTTATTTACAGCAATTAAAACTTTAAAAGGACGTACTCGCGCTTTGAAATCGGTTCGAGTTCGTTCCATTTCTTCAAGTGCTTTTTTAGGCGCTGCTATTGGTTTAGTTACGGGTTTTGTCGGTGCAGGAGGAGGGTTTTTAATTGTCCCTGCCCTTTATCTCAAAGCTAATATTTCTATGCGAGAGGCCATAGCTACTTCTTTATTTATAATAGCTATAACAACTACTATAGGTTTTTTAGGTGATTTTAATCCCTCCGTTGAACGAGACTGGAAATTGCTTTTGTTTTGTATGATGTTTTCAGTTTCTGGGGTTGTGGTAGCCTCTGCTGTAAAAAATACTTTTACGAATGAAAGTCTGAGGTTGATTTTTGGTTATTTTATTTTGGGTTTAGGTATTCTAGTCCTTTTTATTGAGTTGAATAAGTTAGGTATTTCCAAATTATTTTAGAGGCTATGTGGGGTTTGTTGTACGATGAGGTATTGAAACTATTTTGTAAATTGAATAGCCAATTTTCATTGGGTCGTTTTTAAATTAAGTATATAGTTCTTCTGCAAAATTGAGTTTATAGATCTGTCCATTTTTGATAAGGGCATCACAAATGCACAAAAATTGATCGGTATCATCTGTCCAATCTCCAATTTTCCAACGGCTTCTGTGTTTGTCTTGAACAATTTGGGAATAATCTTGAAGGCCTTTAGGATAATATTCGGCAATCTCCTTTTTATTTAAAAATTCTGTACCTAAGCCTAAGGCATCTCCAATGGCTTGGCCATAAAAAACTCCTTTAATGCTATTGATTTGAGTGGGGTCATGAGGTTTTGTTTAATTTAAAACATTAGAAAACACTAAAATAAGAAATTTTTGAAAAGATTACTTCAAATTTAGATTTATGGTTTAAACCAATCCCTCCCCTTCAACCTCAAAACGATTTCTAATAATTATCTTTTCAAGAGTAAGTTCAATTAATGAATACAACAATTGGATATTAAGATTTTGTTTCATTAATTTTTATTATATTTGAAATCACTACTGTCCGATAAAAGTAATAAAAGAGCTTTTCAATCACTATAAAGGTTGA
>CAZKFN010000040.1:0-18195 GCA_964552035.1 uncultured Flavobacteriales bacterium | reverse complement strand
TACCTTTTAGGAGTTAGCTTTTTGCATCTACTTCCAGAACTCTTTGAAGGAGATACTAGCAACATTGGTTTATTTTTACTCGTTGGATTTTTTCTACAACTTGTTCTAGATTACTTTAGTGGGGGAATTGAACATGGGCATGCTCATGTAAATAAAAACTCCTTGGGGAAATTCCCTTTCTTAGTGTTTTTTAGTTTGTGTTTGCATGCACTTTTAGAAACATTTCCCCTACATCAACTTAATCAAGGAAATCATATTGGACCTTTTCTTAGCGGTCTTTTATTGCATAAGGCACCTATTGCTTTTGTATTAACAGGCTTACTCATCAGTTATCAATTAGATAAAAAGATTATTTTCATTGCAGTAATTATTTTTTCTATAATGGGACCGCTTGGAGCATGGATTGGTGGAAGTATTAACCCTGAAACTGCTATTTTTAAACCTCTTTTAGCTATTTCTGCTGGAATTATACTCCATCTTTCTACAACCATTCTCTTTGAAGATAGTGAAAGTGGACATAAAATAAGTTGGAAAAAATTAACCCCAATGTTAATAGGAGCTTTTTTAGCTCTTTTAACACTGCAATTGCATTAAATTATAAAATATAATTTCTTAATAGTTAAGGAATCAACTAACTTTGCATGAAAGTATAAATTATTTAAACTTAAAAAATATGGGAGTATTAGTAGGCCGTAAGGCACCTGAATTTACAGCAAGTGCTGTTATCAACGGAGAGGAAATTGTAGAAGATTTTTCATTAAATCAATTTCTAGGTAAAAAGTATATCGTTTTATTTTTCTATCCTAAGGATTTTACTTTTGTATGTCCAACTGAATTACATGCCTTTCAAGAAAGACTAGCTGATTTTAAAGCAAAAGATGTAGAGGTTGTTGCCGTATCAACTGACACTGAGCAATCGCATTGGGGTTGGTTGCAAGTATCAAAAGATCAGGGTGGAATCCAAGGAGTGACATACCCAATTGTAGCCGACACTAATAAAACCATTTCTACGAATTACGATGTTTTAGCTGGAGAGTATGACTACAATGAGGAGGGAGAATTAGTAGCTATTGGAGAAATGGTTGCTTATAGGGGTCTTTTTCTAATCGATAAAGACGGTATTGTAAGACATCAACTGGTAAACGATATGCCATTGGGTAGAAACGTAGATGAAGCCATTCGAATGATTGATGCACTTCAATTTTTTGAAAAGAAAGGAGAAGTTTGTCCTGCCAACTGGAGTGACGGAAAAGAAGGAATGGAAGGAAGTCATGCCGGAGTTGCTAGTTATTTAGCTAACAATTAATAAGAAAGCATTTTTAATAAGAAAGCCACTTTTTGTGGCTTTCTTTGTATTATAATTTGGCTTTAGTGCGTTTGATCCAGAAATTTCATAGTATCTATTTTATCTGCATAATCCCATAATCCCACATTTTGGGTGTCTCCAAAATAGACATGCTGTTTTTTTAAGTTTTTAGAGACAATACATTGAATATTTTCAGATTGTTCTTCTAGAAGTTGATAGACCTTATCCAGGGATTTATACTCCTCATAATATAATACTCCTACTGGAGAATGTAAGCCCTTATCTTCTTTTAATAATAAGAAACCATTGTCTAATAAATCTACTTTTTCGAGTAGATAAATAGCCTTATTATAATCATAATTGTTTGCATATTTATTATGGTTGATAATTTCTTTATAATCGAAGAATGCTTCAAAAAGTAAGTCTTTATTATATCCCTTAGGTAAAAATATTTTAGTCACATTCCTACAACCCAATCCAAAGTAGCTGAATACATCAGATGCTAGGCCTTTTAGATCTTCTGTAGATTCATCTCCGTTAATTAGGGCAACAGAAGTTCTATTTTTTCGGATAATTTTAGTTTTATCTCTAAAATAATATTCAAAGTATCGGGCACTATTGTCAGAGCCGGTTGCTATAAGTATATCGATGTTCTTTAATTTTTCACCGATTTTTATTTTTGCTTTCCATTCCTCGCTAATGCTAGAAAGTACATTCAATACAAAATTCATCAGTTGAAAGTCTTTAGAGGAAAGTTTAGCTATGAGATAATTATCGCTAGCCAAAACTACCAAAGCATCGTGTAAGCCAACTAAAGGAATATTACCTGCCATTATAACGCCAACTTTTTTCCCCTTTGATTGATTTTTATATCCTTTAAGCCATTTTTCTACCTTATCAGCTTCTAAGGCATCTCCCCAGATTCGAAGTGCTTTTTTTATGGCATCGGTAATAAACCATGGGTTATGGTATTGAGTTTCTTCGATAAGCTCTAACCCCTTATTTCGATATTCTTCTAAGGTTGAAGGTAATTTGAATTGGGGTTCAACAATTCCTTTAAATACTTGTGATAGAGAGTTTAGTATTTCTATCTTTCTACTGTTATCCATAACATTATAATTGTTTGTAAAAGCTTAACTTTGTAATTTAAATATTGTAGTTATATTACTGCAAAAGTACAAACTTAAAAAAGACCGTAATGGCAATTATAATAACAGATGAATGCATAAATTGTGGAGCTTGTGAACCGGAGTGTCCAAACAATGCAATTTATGAAGGAGGAGAAGAATGGAGATTTTCTGACGGAACTGGAATTACAGGACAGTTCACAAGAATGAATGGGGAAGTTGTAGATGCGGATGCAGAACAAGAGCCAATTAGTTTAGATTATTACTATATAGTACCGGATAAATGTACGGAATGTGTAGGTTTTCACGACGAACCTCAATGTGCAGCTGTTTGTCCAGTAGATTGTTGTGTAGATGATCCAGACGTTAGAGAAACAGAAGAAGAACTTTTAGCTAAAAAAGCATTGTTGCATCCATAAAAAGGCTCAATTTTTGTTGTAGATAATGCTAAAAAGCATTTTATGGAAAAGTATTTTTTAAATTTTACAATTATTTTATTGTTGTGGTTCCCTGAAACACTTTTGTCTCAAAGTACCTATGAGATGAAAGATCAAGATTACTCGGAACATCGCATCCAAGAGTTAGCTAATAAATTATTATCGAATACCATAAATAATAAAGCTGAGAAAGAAGCATATAATGCGGAATTAATCCATATCCTAGAAGATGAATTAATTAAAGATGGTGCTTTTCATTATCCTTTTTATCAAGTTAAAGGTATAGGGATTTATACTAGTCCTGATTCTATGATTCGATTGTTTAATTGGGCAATTGCTCATGTAGATGGAAGTTATACTTATGAAACTTTTGTAATTAGAAATAACTCTCCTTATAAAAACGATGTTATTCATTTAAAAGCAATTGATGTAGATAGTATTGATTTAGAGGAGTTTATAGGAGATGAAAACCATTGGCCTTCTGCCTTGTATTATGATTTGATTGAAAAGGAAGCATACGATACCAAATATTATATTTTATTGGCCTGGGATGGAAATGATCGGTTGGTTCATAAAAAATGGATAGAGGTATTCTGGTTTGATGAAGATGAGGAATTAAAGATTGGAGCCCCTATTTTTAAAAAGGGGAATTTAGCAGATTTACATCGAGTAGTCTTTCGTTATTCTGCTGAAAATAAATTAGGTTTGAGTTATAGGGAGGATTTAGATAGAATTGAATTCGACCATTTAGTTCCTGAAAGGCCTTCCTTAGAAGGGATATATTCTTATTATGGTTCAGACCTATCGTATGATTCCTTTTATTGGAAAACTAACTTTTGGGAATTTGTTCCCGACATTGATGTGGATGAAGGTGTTAAGAAAAGAAAGTCTGATTTTAGAGTTAAGGAATCAGTGATTAGAGAAAAGAAACCCATCTATCAGCATTAAGTAATTATAGTTCGCTATCTATCAATTCCTGAATAATTCGTTCTAAACTGTAACCTTCTGCTTCAGCTTTGTAGTTTCTTACAATTCTATGCCTTAAAATAGGATGGGCAACTGCTTTAACATCTTCGATATCTGGTGCATATTTTCCTTGAATTGCAGCATGTGCTTTAGCGCCTATAACCAAGTATTGTGAGGCTCTAGGGCCAGCACCCCAACTGATATAATCTTTTACTATTTGTGGTGCAATTTCACTCTCTGGACGGCTAGCAGTGGCTAATTTAACAGCATAGTGAAGAACACCCTCTGCCAATGGAAGTTTACGTACTAAATTTTGGAAGAATAAAATCTCCTCTCCATCCATTTGTTTGTTTACTTTAATGGTTTTGTTGGTAGTGGTAGTTCTGACAATATTATATTCTTCCTCTAGAGTAGGATATCCTAACCAAATGTTAAACATAAATCGGTCTAGTTGAGCTTCTGGAAGTGGATAGGTTCCTTCTTGTTCAATTGGATTTTGAGTTGCCAATACAAAAAATGGGTGGGGTAGAGGATAGGTCTTGCCCCCAGTTGTAATTGACTTTTCCTGCATAGACTCTAATAGTGCTGCTTGTGTTTTTGGTGGAGTTCTATTAATTTCATCTGCTAAAATAAGATTTGAAAAAAGTGGACCCTTAACAAATTGGAATTTTCTTTCCTTATCGAGAATTTCCGATCCAATAATGTCAGAAGGCATTAAGTCCGGTGTAAATTGAATTCGATTAAAGCTTAGCCCTAATATATCGGAAATGGTATTTACCAATAGTGTTTTAGCTAATCCAGGAACACCAACTAATAGACAGTGTCCATTACTAAAAATAGAAATTAAAAGGTTTTTAATAACCTCTTCTTGTCCCACAATGACCTTAGAAATTTCTTTTGTCATGTCTTGGTACTTTGCTTTTAAAGTATCAATAGCCTCAGCATCCGAAGGGTAATTATTTGTAGCCATACTAAAATTAATTTTGTTGATTGCTTATCCAATCTTGTATAAAATCACAGTTTTTATTGTACTCTGGATCTATTTTGATATAAGTTTCTTTGATTCTTCTCCCTATCCATTCTTCTAGAACCTCGCCTTCTTTATCACTTTCTGCTGCTCGCCTTATTTTTTGATAATCATCTTTTAGATTAGCATGATGAGGTTCTGTTCGTTTCAGTAATTTAATTACTCTATATCCGGGTTTTTTGCCTGCTTCTTGAATTTCTACAGCATTAGACACCTCACCAACTTTTAGGTTATCAATAACAAAAAATAAATTGGGTTCAATTTTATCCATAGGTGTCATGGAAGAACCGTCGGAATAATTGACAATAATCCCTCCGTTCATTTTGGTATCCTTATCGTCTGAGTGTTCACGAGCAGCTTCAAAAAAATCAATCTTTCCTGCATCTATTAGTTTTACAATACTGTCTACTTCCGCTTTAGCCAATTGCATATCTGCTTCTGTAATTCTAGGTTTGATAAGAATATGTCTGACATTTATTTTTGCTCCCCTACGTTCAATTAACTGTATAATATGAAAGCCATGTCTTGTTTCAACTATGGGAGAAACCTCGCCTTCTTTTAATTGAAAAGCTGCAGCAGAAAATTCAGGTTCTACTTCTGCTCTACCAACCAAGCCAATTTCTCCACCTCGAATGGCAGAACCCTGATCCTCAGAGTACAATACGGCTAATGTGGAGAATTTTTCTCCTTTATTAATACGATTTTTGTATTCTTTGAGTTTCTCTGTAGCGATATCAATAGCCTCTTTAGAAACACGGGCATATTTTACAATATGAGCAACCTGAACCTCGGCATCGATTAATGGTAGACTGTCTTTAGGTATGCTTTCATAATAGTCTCTAACTTCTTGCGGGGTTAATCTCACTTTTGAAGAAACCTTCCCTTGCATTTTTTGGATGAGAATTTGGTCCCTCATAGAAACCCTCATTTCATCTTTTACTTTAGGTATAGTTTTTCCATAATAACTTTCAAATGCGTTGACCGATCCAAATTGTTGGATAATATAGCTAAGTCTTCTGTCCATTTCACCTTCAACCTCGTCATCTGTAACTTCTAAACTGTCTACTTTAGCTTGATTGAGCATTACTGCGGAATATAAGAGATCTTCCATGACGTCACATAATAAGTTGTCTGAGGACCCAACGCCCTGGGATAAAATATCAGAATACTTTTTCTCTAGGCTTGCTTTAGTAATAATTTCATCCCCAACGATAGCAATTACCTTATCTAAAACAACCTCAGACTGTGCATAAGAAAGGTTGGTCGTAAGGAGTAAACCAACTATAATTAAGTTAATTCTTATAATAAATTTCATACTTTTTCTTCAAGGTAGCTTCTTCATAGATTTCTTTTCTAGCTTTTGCTAATAATTTGGATCTATTTTTATTTCTAATTATACTTTTTATTTGCGATTTCACATAGGTTAATGGGGCAATATCTCCAGTATGCGCTATTTCTTCAACATCTACTATTAAAACAGTAGAAGAATCACTTAGAAGGTTATATCCCAAACTTATGGAATTTAATAGCTCTTCTGTATTTTTATTGATGAACTTATTCGCTAAAGAGGATATGGCCAACCACTTTTCTGGATCTAATTGACAATCATTAGCAAACTGTGTGCAATATTCTGAAAGATACAATTCATCATCTACAAGCTCTCCTAAAATCCATTTTTTTATACTATCCTGTTTAGGTGCTGAGCTAATTAAATGAATATACCTTCCTTTGATTAAAGGTTCGCTTAATTCAAAATTAGCAGAATTTTTATCATAATAGTTTTTTATTGTTGTATCTGCTATTTCGGCTTTAAGTTTTTGGGTTACGAGTTTATTTTCATAGGCGTAGACGATAAGAGAGTTTAAATAATTCTCTATTTGCTTATCAAAATTTAATTCATCTTCACTTAGATTTTGTTTGGCTTTAAATATTAACAATTGTTCTTTAACCCAATTGTCAATATAATTTTCAATAAGCTCAGCACTATCGCTGCTGTTAGAAAAATCAACCTCATCAAACAGATCTTTTATGAATAAATACTTGTCATCAACTCTAGCTAAAGCTGCACCATCATCACTTTCTTTAAACCAACCACAAGAAGCAAAGAGTAAAACTATGAGTATAAAACTATATGGAGTGAAATTTTGCACAGGTCTATAGGGTCATATCATTTTTCAATTTCTTTAAAGTAGTTTTATTGACTTTAAAGTTATATTTTTCTCTTAATTCTTTAACCCATTCCTTTTCAATTTGATCTTGATAGTCAGAAATGATTAATCCTCTAGCTTCATCTAAAGTTTTATAAGACGGTTGAAGAACTTCTTTAATATCTACAAAAAATACGCGATTATCTTTTTTTACAGTTTTTGAAATACCTTTCGTCCATTTAACTTCATCAACAATAGGGTGGTCTCCTTTAAGGTATATTTTACCTTCTTCATATTTAATATTTAAATTAGATGAAGTGTTTAATTCTGAAGCAATATCTTCATTGGATTTTCCTGCTTCAATTAATTTAATGGCCTTTTGGGCTATTTCTTCGTTATTACTGTTATATAAAGTAGCTTCTACACGTTTATCCCACTTGTACCTTTCTTTATTTTTTTGATAAAAGTCTTTTAGAGCATTGGTATCTTCAATCGCTTTGCTCCAAACCATTTCATCGGTTAAGTTAAACAGTAAAATACCATCGTGATATTCCCCAACTAATGCTTTAAATTCTGGTTCTTCTTCTTCCAGCTTAGAGTTTTTATAAGCTAACAATTCTTCTTTTTGAAACTTGTCATAAAGTCTATTAACTAATACCTCTACATTGGTTTTTCCTCGCCTTACTTGATGTTTACTTAGGTAATTTGTAAAGTCAACTTGTGTTATAGTTTGATCTCCAATGCTAAACATAAATTTATTTAGATGCTTGGCAGCAGAGGGCTCCCATTGAACATCAAAATAAGTATCGTCTACTATAGTGTAGAAGTCTTTTAAAGCATTATGATTTTCTTTAAAACCGTATTGATCTTTAATTTGACTCAATAAGGCTCCCTTAGTTTGATTCCCTCTACTATCTCTTTTTACTTTCTGTTCAATGCTATGTTCAATTTCTTCATAAGGTTTTATCCCTTCTTTTTTAATTAATTGAGCTATATGCCAACCGTATTGTGTCTTAAAAGGTTTGGAGTAATCTCCTTCATTTAGCGCGAGAACCTTTTCTTGAAAATCTTCTACCATTTGATTAATGGTAAAAGGTTGTAATTCCCCTCCTTGTCTTGAACTGAATACATCATCAGAAAATTGTTTGGCTAGCATTTCAAAATCCTCCCCTTTCTCTAGTTGTTTATAGATTTCATTTATTTTCCCTTCTGCATCAACAGGATTTCCATACTTTCCATCTGTAGATATTAAAATATGTCTTGCATGGATTATGCCATTAGCGGGTCTTTTATCTTCTACCTTGATGATATGATATCCAAATCTACTGCGAACGATATCTGAGAATTCTCCTTTTGGTGTATCGTAGGATGCACTTTCAAAAGGATAAACCATTTGAAATGCTGTAAAATAACCTAGGTCTCCATTATTGATCTTTACAGACTCATCGTCTGAATATTGCTGAGCAGTTCTAACAAAATCACTACCTTCTTTTAGCAGTTTAAGGACTTTTTTAGCTTTCTTATAGGCCTCTAAGGTGTCCTTTGAAGAAGCATCTTGACCAACATTTATTAAAATGTGGCTAACTCTAACTTCTTCTTTCATTCTTTCGTAGGCCTCCTTTTTTAACTTTTCTAGAATCCGTTCTGAAGAAAGATATGGTTGAGCTAATTGTTGGCGATAGCCGCTAAGCTCATTGGTGAAACTAGAAAGTGTATCTAAACCCAATGCCTTAGCTTCTAGTACTTTTAATTTAAAATTGATATAAAGTTCAAGGTATTCATCAATTGTACTTTTATTAAGTGAAGTAGCAGAGTTGTTCTTTTTATAAAGTTGGACAAACTCAGATTGTGTAATATGCTGATCTTCTATTTCAATTAGAACTTTATCTTGAGCTATATTGCTTAAGCTGCTGAATAAAAAAAATAAAATTAATAAGGTATGGATATGTTTCATTTCTATAATATTTCTATTTTATTATCTACTATAATTTGGTGCTTCTCTAGTAATAGATATGTTATGAGGGTGGCTTTCTCTTAATCCAGAATTAGTGATTTTAATAAATTTTGATTTTGTTTTTAAATCTTCAATCGTTGGACAGCCACAATATCCCATCCCTGCACGAATACCTCCAACAATTTGATAAACAACCTCATGAAGATGACCTTTGTAAGGAACTCTTCCGCTAATTCCTTCGGGTACTAATTTTTTAATATCATCTTCCATATCTTGAAAGTAGCGGTCTTTAGAGCCTTTTTGCATAGCTTCAAGTGATCCCATGCCTCGATAGGCTTTAAACTTTCTACCTTCATAAATGATTGTTTCCCCAGGGGCTTCTTCAACGCCTGCCAATAAAGAACCAGCCATTGCTGTATCTGCACCTGCAGCTATTGCTTTCACAAAATCTCCTGAAAATCTTAAACCTCCATCAGCGATAATAGGTATATCGTAGTTGTTAGCTTTTAATGCTTCATTAACCATTTTTACAGCTGAAAATTGTGGGACCCCCACACCAGCAATAACCCTTGTAGTGCAAATTGAGCCGGGGCCTATTCCAACTTTTATAGCATCAGCACCTGCTTCAGCTAAAGCCAAGGCAGCTTCTCCTGTAGCAATGTTGCCAACTACTATATCAATACTGTCGTATTTGCTTTTTACTAGTTTTAAAGTATCGATAACGCCTTTAGAATGTCCGTGTGCAGTATCTATAATTATTGCATCAACCCCAACCTGAACTAAGGCATCTATCCGATCAAGAACATCAAAGGTTACTCCTACAGCTGCAGCTACTCTTAATCTACCATAGTTGTCCTTGCAAGCGTTAGGTCTTTCTTCCACCTTAATAATATCTCTATAGGTAATTAATCCAATTAATTTATTGTTCTCATCAACTACAGGTAATTTCTCTATTTTATGTTTTTGAAGAATTTCTTCCGCTTCATTAAGGCTGGTCCCTTTTTTTGTTGTAATAATATTATCTTTAGTCATGACATTAGCCACAGCTTCATCTACATTTTTTTGAAAACGTAAATCCCTATTGGTAATGATTCCCAAAAGTGTTTTATCATCATCAACTATTGGAATACCTCCGATGTTGTTTTCATTCATTAATTCTAACGCATCGGATACTTTAGCATTGACGTGAAGCGTGATGGGGTCTTGAATCATTCCACTCTCGGAACGTTTAACTTTTCTTACTTCGGCTGCTTGAGCTTTTATACTCATGTTTTTATGCAATACTCCAATACCACCTTCTCCTGCTATTGCAATGGCTGTAGCAGACTCGGTTACAGTATCCATTGCCGCTGAAACAATTGGGATATTGAGCATTATATTTTTTGAAAATCGCGTTGTCAGATTAACTTCTCTGGGCATTACCTCTGAGTAGGAAGGAACCATTAGGATATCATCATAGGTAAGACCTTCAGGTAAAAAGCGATTATTATCGATTGATTTACTCATGTTTTAACACATTTTTAAGAGGTACAAAAGTAAGAAATATGATATTAAAATCATGTTAATATTACGTAATCTTAAAAGCCTATAAAAACAAAAAGCTTTTAGGTTTTCCTAAAAGCTTTTTGTTCTATAAGCGATTGTTTTATCGAATTACAGTTACTGTTCCTTTTCGTTTATGCTCTTTTCCATCCGCATCTATTAATCGGATAGTGTATACATAAGTTCCAAGAGGAACAATTTCTCCTTCATAAACCCCGTCCCAACCAATTTCGATGTCACGACTTTCGAATAGTTTCTCTCCCCATCTATTGAAGATTATTAATTCATAGAAAGAGTAGTCGAAGAACTGTCCTTTTGGTTGAAAAACTTTGTTCACTCCGTCCGGTGCAAATGCATTCGGTACATAGAATAAAGGCTTTTGTGTAGCACATGCAATGTTAGACATTGAAGTAGCCGAGCTAATCATGGGCTCATACATGTCGTTGATAGAGCCTTGTACCGCTTCTACTTTATAGCAATATCTACCTTTAACTTTTGTATGAGCGTGTACATTATCCTCATAAATATCGTAGGATTTTCCAGAAGGTGCAACCGTTGCAATTAACTCATCAGCTTCTCCACCATTAAATCCTCTGTAGATATTGTAAAATGCTACGGTACTATCCCATTCCATGTACTCATTCCACTTTAAGGTATTTATTAGTGCTTCATTATCTGGAGTGACACTTAAATGAATAGTTCTAGCATAGTTGGTCGTATCAACAGGACCTCCACAGAGGTTAAGTGTTACTATTTTATAGAAATAGCTTTCTTTATCTGTTTCTACATTTCCGTCTATAAAGGAGAAGGTATCATCGTTATAAACTTCAGTACCGTTTACAGAGTGGATTCTAGTCATTCTGCTAATATCCTCTACTGTTCCTCTATAAACCTCATAACTACCTTGACGAACAATTACATCTTTCAACATTTGAATCTCAACAGCAGTATTTGGTAATACTGTTGCATAATGCAAATATCCATATACTGGTTCATCTTGGAAGAAAGCCGAATCGCTACCAATATTAGATAAAGAGGCGTAATTTCCAATTGAATTTGTAGCTTTCACATAGAACTTATACCTTAAATTACCTTGATAAACTTTGTGTTTATAGGTATTGCTTCTAGTTTCACTATTAGCAACTTCGGTATATGTGCCGGAGTTTGTGCTATCTAGATAAATGGTGTACTTCACATCATTTTCACCTACATTGAAGTAGGTATATGGATTCCAATCCAAGGTTAAAATAGAGTCACACTGATTCCAAACTACATCAAGATCCATATTTCTGTGGTAATCAAAATTTAAGTAATTATCATCACTGTTACCACATCCATCAATAGCCTGCGCTGTTACATAATAAGAGGTATCTCTCACATCTAAGTTTGCAATTGGAATAGCTATCATTTGTGGATAAGCGTACCAAGATTCTTTTCCAATAATGGTTAGATTATTGCTACCTGGCTCACCAATATTATGGTAGAAGTATAAAGAATCTATATCCTCATCCGCTTTATTACTCCAGTATATTTCTAACATTTCTGTTTGAGGATTTACAGTTACAAAGTCGATAAGTTGTGCCTCAGGTGGATGAACATCTTTCACATGAGCCGTGTCAAAAGAGGAACGGCTTAAGCACATAGATCTATCCTCATCATATCTACTTTCTATGGTTACATAATATCCATTTATGGTGTCACAGAAAATACCATTCTTAATGTCCTTATAACTTTCTGATTGCGAAGAGTCACTTAAGTTTCCGTCAAAGAAAGGATTAGTAGTTGGAGTACCTACAGAACGATATATATAATAGATATTTGTTTTGTTAGGGGCATCATTACTATTCCAATTTACAAAAACTGGTTTATCTCTATCAGCATAATCAGCAGCTGCTGTAACAAAAATCGAGCTTACAACTGTACTAGAGTTTTCTGAAGGAGTTACTCCATCGCATCCAGAGATCGTCCAAGATCTAAAGTTATATTGAGCATTTAAAGCATTGATACCGGTAATTGTAACCGTAGTATCCACTCCATAAGCCACAGCATTGCTACCGCTAAAGGTATTCCAGCTTCCACCTTGTTCTTGGTAGTCAAATTGATAAGAAACTCCATTGTTGGTACTATCTCTAGGTGTACTAAAGGTTAATGTTACTGTTCCGTCATCTTCGACATAGGTACATTGAATTTCTGGTGCAGGCACCAATTCGAATGTTCTCATACTTGAAGGAGACTGGTATGAAATGATAGCAGAGGAGTTATAATATCCTTTTTTATCAATAGCTACCACTTTAAACAAGTAGTTTGTATTAATTCTTATTCCAGTAATTCCTGTTGAGTCAGCATCTTTGTCGTAGATTGACTTGTGTAATTCCCAACCATTTCCAGTTGAGTCTACATAAATTTCAAATCTATCGATTTCAGCAGAAAATCCTTTAGGAACATTCCAATGTAAACCGTAAGTAGCTGCACATAATGGGTCTAGTAAATCTCCATAGGGGAGAATAGTATGGTATTCATCTCCAGTAGCCTGATTACCACCACAATCATCCACAGATCCTATTCTAAACTTACCAATACCGTTATTGGCATTAAATCCGGAATAAAGGAAGGAGTCTATTTGAGCGTCAAAATCTGCAATTTTTACAGAAGTTCCTGAGGTTACATCAAATATTCTAAAGTCTTTAACAGGACCTGCATTGGCTTTGTCGATTCTAAAGTACACATCACCGTTAGGCATAACAATAATGCTATCCAATAATGGAGGAACCACAAAACCTTGATCAACCATTAACATGGTGTCAATCATACTAAAGGTTCTAAAGGTTAAAGTATCTAAAGAATCTAAATCGCTCCCCGGTCCAGAACCTTGTTTCCAAGTAATAACGGTATCTCTTGCTTCAATTCTAAACCCTACTCTTCCATTACATACATTGGTGTTTAATTGGTAAGTTAATGCTGAGGTATCACCTCTTAAATACCAGTTATCTGGATTTGCCTCACCGCCAAGGTAAGTTCCGTATGAATCAATTGAGTCATTTTCCCAAATGTAATAATGGGTCTTAGATTCATATCTAAAGTATGGATAAGTTTTAGGGAATTGTACTGTGGGTCTATTCCAATCAAGTTTTACTCTAGAGTTGGGAGGTCTAATACCTGTTCCGGCGGGACTAGCTTCCACTTCTATAACTTGGACAGGATCGGAATAACCAGATGCTACATCTTCTAAACAACCGGATAGGGTTAGCATTTGCATATACCAATCTTTTCCTGGCCTTTTGCTTAATATATTAGGATTTCCATTAGGCAATTGGTTAAATAATGGATAGACATTATTTGGCATTTGCTGCTTATAATTTTTGATGGTAGGTGGAAGAGGTATCCACGCTCCAGCTGGAGACTGGTTATCATTTACAGAAGCAATCTCTGCATCATATCCAAAGAAAGTCTTAGAAGTATCTAATGGTGGAACCCATTGGTAGATAAAATGTCCATCTAAGCCTACAGATATTCCTTTCATAACTGGCTCTGTTAACGGCATAGGGTCTCTAACTCTAACTGTAATTGTTGGATAGTTTACCCCGGGAATAGGGCAGTGGTTGTCAAAAGTCCTCATTACAAAGTTAAATATACCATAGTTTGCTCCAGGGACTCCAGTTTTGGAAATCTTTACGTGATGGCATTCTACTCTCCATCTAAATTCTGTAGCTATTCCACCTAGACCTGAAATTTCACGTCTGGGCGGGTTGGTAATAGGGTTTCTAATTGGGTTTTGATTTCTTAAGGTTGCACAAGGCACCAAAGAGGGGTCGTGACAGTTGCTTTCATTGTCCATCGTGTTACTTTCAGAGAACATAAACCCTTCTGGAACGGTGGTTACCATTTGCAGTCCACCATTGGATTGGCCTCCATAATCAAAGTCTCTAGCTTGAAAGGGGAGACTAATGGTTTGTCCTGCTATCACATCGGCAATAGTATCTTCAGATGGAATACCATCGATAAATACTTCAGGAGGATAATTCTGTCCTCCTCCAACTCCTCCAGGACCGATTGGTAGTGGTGGACAATCGAAGAAAATAAAAGGCATCTCCCTAAAAACAGAGGCAATTACTACTCCATCCCTATAGGCGTCTAATCGAACTACGGTTAAGTATTTATTTACACCACTACCACTGTATAAGGCAACTTTGATAACACCTGAAACAGGATCTAAGGTTGATGGGACATTTTGAGGATGAAATGCAGTCCCTGGCGTTGGATTGTTATAAGCATATCCAGCTTTGTAAGGAACGGGAGTTGGTGCTGCTCCAGGTCCATCATAAGGTCTGTCCCAGGCATATACAATAGAGTCTCCATCTTTATCAAAGGCTGTGTTGTTATAGGTAAAAAGATAATTTCTACAAACTAAACTTGCTGGTAAACCCCTAAATTCTGGAGAGCTGTCAATACAAGGGTCTACGTTTGAACCACTGATATCAGGATACATAATCGCCCTATAAATAGCAGAAGAACCTCCAACATTGTCAGAAGCATTTCTACAGCAAGGTGGTTGAAAAACAAATCTCCAGCCGGTAACGGGAGGAGTACCACTTAATATTAAAGGGTCAGATTGATAGTAAAAAGCCTGCACTGTCCCTTGATCTTGAGAAGCACAAGCGTAGCTTTTTTGAGGAGATCCAGGATCGCACTCTGGGGAAGTGTCTCCATTTCTATTAGCTCTCCAAGTATTAGAGTCAGGTTTTAAAAGAATACTGCTTATCGGAGAGTTATTTGCTCCTCTAGGTAAGGGGTTTCCGTAAACTTCTAAGGAAACTGTTTGGAAAGGATAAGTTATACCCGTACAGTCTCGATAAATATTCATTTTAAAAATATACCTGCCGTTTTTTAAACACTCCCAAGTAATCTCACCACCGTATATGTGAGAAGCTTTTACACTTGTGGGTAGGTTAATAATAATAGCAAGTATAATGATAGTTAAAATCCGTTTCATGGCATTAAAGTTTTTAGTTCTTTATTCTTAGACGTGAATTTTATAAAAGGTTGCCTTTCTTTTTAAAATTACTTTTCCCAGCTACTAAAGTATGAAAACTTTCATAGTTTAGGTACTGTTCTGCAATTTTGTTGATTTTCGCTGAATCCATTTGATAAAATGCTTTGAATAGTTTGTCGTAATAGCTATAGTCTAACCCCAAAATATGGATGCTTTTAAATCGACTCATGGCATCAAATGCACCATCAAAGTTCTTCATCATATTTCCTTGTAAATAATTCTTTACCAATTCAACTTCATTTTCTGGAATATCTTCCTTTTGTAGTCTTTCAATTTCCTTTTTTATCTCTTCTATCGTAGCACCCAAATAATCTACTCCTAACTCGGAGGCAATAAAAAAGTAGGAATTGTTTTTTAAACTAACCAGGCCGCTACCAATACCATAAGTATATCCTTTGTCTTCCCGAATGTTGCTCATTAGCCTAGAGCCAAAAAAACCACCTAATAAGGTGTTGGTAAAAAACAATGCTGGAAAATCTTCATGATCTTTTCCAATAATTGATTTGCCGAGTCTAAGGGCTACTTGGTTTGCCTCGGCTTTTTCTATAAAAATACTTTGGGATTGGGTAATAATGGAAGTGTATTCTTTACTATCAATTGTGGTGGATATAATTTTGTTTTGTCCAAAAAAATATTGAAGTTCTTGAATTTCTGATTTTCCAACCTTACCTGAAGCATAAAGAGTATATTTTTTATTTTTGATGTACTCTTTAAAATACCATAGCAAATCTTCTCTTTTAATGTTATCAAAATCCTCAACATTAATTTTGTTATTGTAGGGATGCTTTTCTCCATAAATGGTAGCAATGAACTCATTTTTAACCAGAAAGGCTACCTTTTGTTGATTGATGTTAAATTTTTCTTTACTGTTGGCTATAAAGTTGCTTAACTCTTCCTCTGGGAAAATAGAATTTTCCAACATATCTATTACTACAGGCAAAAGTTCCTTTAATTTTGAGGTTAAGCAATAAAGGGTAAGTTCAAGGCTATCTGCTTTAGAGCTGGCTTGGAAGACTGCTCCTTGATTGTCTATTTCAGTAGCTAAGCTTTCACTGTTTCTAATTTTAGTTCCTTCTTTTATTAGAGAGGCTATTGCTGCTGCTTGTAGTGGTTTTAGTTGTTTTGAATAACCTGCATCAAATACAATTTCAAGTTTAATAACTTTTAATCTTGGCTGATTGATGTAAAAAAGCTCAACTCCATTGTCTAAAACAGTTTTTTGAGCTTTTATATAGTCAAACTCTTTAATAGGTTCTACTTTTGGAGCTATGGTTCTATCCATTATTGATGTTTTTTGATAAGTAATATAAGGTTGAGCAGTTAGTAGCTTTAAGGTGTGTTTTTGCAATCCTTTGAATATCTTTAGCCCTTACTTTTTTATAATTTTCTAATTCTAGATTAACCAAATCTGGGGTGTCTATTGTTGCTGCAATACCGAGAGACATAGCTTTGTTTAATACTTTAGTTTGGGCAAATTCATGAACGGTAATTAACTTGTTTTTCACTTTTGTCAACTCATCTTCTCGAACACCATTTTCTTGAATGTCATGTATTTCAGAAATTAATGCTTTTTCGGCATCTTCCATTTTACTGTTAGAATTTAAGTAACCTGCCATGGTAAATAGACCCGGATCAGATTCTCCGCTAACATAGGCTTGAACATCTGTAAAAAGTTTTTTGCCCTTAATTAATCTTCGGTTAAAACGAGAGGAGTTACCTCTACTTAAGATATCTGAAAGTAAGTCAAAGGCATAATAATCTGGATGACTTCTTCCCACCATATGATAAGCTTTGTATATGGCATGTAGAGGAACATCTCTTTCAACAGTTAAGGAACGTGCTTTAGTTTGCACTTTTTCTTGTGGTAGCTTTCTTTGCAATTCTGCTCCTCTTTCTATTCCACCAAACCATTTTTCTGCGTAAGCTTTAATTTCTTCAATTGTAACATCTCCTGCAACGGATAAAATAGCATTGTTGGGCCTATAGAATTTATAAAAAAAGTCTTTAACTTCCTCTAAAGTCGCCTCCGCAATATGTTCAATCTTTTTACCAATAGTAGGCCATTGATAGGGATGTTTTTTATAAGCTAGTGGGCGTATTAATAAGCTAGCATCTCCATAAGGTTGGTTTAAGTACCTTTGTTTAAATTCCTCTATCACTACATTTCTTTGTACGGAAAGACTTTTTTCTGAAAATGCCAAAGACAACATTCTATCCGATTCTAGCCAAAAAGCAGTTTCCAAACTAGTTTTTGGTAAGGTGATGTAGTAATTGGTGATGTCTGTTGAAGTAAAAGCATTGTTATCTCCTCCAACTTCTTGCAATGGAGTATCAAAAGCGGGAATGTTGATAGACCCTCCAAACATCAAGTGTTCAAATAAATGAGCAAAACCAGTACGTTCTGGATTCTCATCTTTTGCTCCTACATTATAGGTTAGGTTAAAAGCAACAATAGGAGTGGTTTTATCTTGATGAACAATAACCTTTAATCCATTCTCTAAGGAGAATTGTTGAAAGTCAATCATATTTTATGGAGTTGATTTTAAATCTCGAAATTACTTTTAATATTTTCAATTTTTTGGGGATTGTAAGATAATTTATAGTACTAAAAGTATCAATGAAAAATTAGAAGGAGTTTG
>CAZKFN010000039.1:0-18389 GCA_964552035.1 uncultured Flavobacteriales bacterium | reverse complement strand
TCAACCTTTATAGTGATTGAAAAGCTCTTTTATTACTTTTATCGGACAGTAGTGAGGAAAAATATAAAAAATATTTATACAAGTATCTTGCTCAATAAGCTTTATCTTATCGAAAGGCCCTTTCATTAAAAATGATGTATCCAAAATGCAGTAAAAAGCTAAACTCATTATCAAAGTCACTAAAGTAATTCACACTAGCGGATAGGGGGCCAATAGGTGTGTGAAAAACTGTCATTAAAGAACCAATATATCGTTGATCTCTAATCTCATCACTTAACTTTGCTTGGCCCATTTCATCGCTAAAAACCGTGTTGTAAGGCTGAAAAATATAAGCTTCTGCTCTGATGTCAACTACTTCTCGAATACTATAAATAAGCCTTGCTCCACCAGCTAAATAACTAAGTGCTCTAAATTCATTTTGAAAAAGCGTTTTACTAAGTGGAATAGGCTCATAAGCAGGGGCTACTAAAACCGTTGCGGTATAATTTTGTAGGAAAGGTTGGTTGCTATACACCCCTTCCATAGCTATTCCAAAACGCAATTTATGTTGACTTAAAAAATATTTCTCAAATTGCCCTTTGAGGATAAACCACTCCTTTGTAGCATCTTCTATTTCTTTGGTTATCGCCGTTGAACCTGGTAGGGTATATTCATTTCCATTGATATATCTTAGCATCACTCCAAATTGGCTTCCCAAAGAAGCATACATTTTTCGGTTTAAGGAGTTTCTATTGTATTTAGCAAAGGTCGTGTACCCCCTAAGCCTAGTGACATCTATGGTGTCGCCCCTATTGAAATTCGTACTTTGATAGTAGTTGTAATTTTGCCTAAAATAGCTTATTCCAAAATTTACTTTCCCTTTTGTTAGAAAAGGTAAACCTATATTCCCCTCCCAATACTGTTCGGTATTGACTATAAAAGATTGGTCTTTATTGTCTATAAACGTTTCTCTATCGTCGAAATAATCGTAAAAATTATTGGTGTATTTTGCTTCCAAATAAAAGGGGATGTCAAAGGGAATACTCCATCGAACTCTTCCTTCTATAGAGTTATAAAATTTACCATAATATAAATTCCCCACTAAGTCTAGAGTGTTGGATTTGAGTCTACTGTACTCTAATTCAGCAAATCCAGTACTAAAAGGTTTTGTACTTACCACTCCTCCAAAAGTTATACGAAAGGGCTTCCTCTTGGTCACATTTAAATCAACCTGATAGGTTTGAGAACTATCATTCCATGTTGTCGTTGGTTGTATGGATTCAATCTTTTCATCGGAAACATATCGCATGGTTTCGTCCCAGAGTTTTTCATAAGTGAAATTTCCCGATTTTAGTAAATTTTGTTTGAAATACTTAGCTTGTTTAGGATGCACTCCTTCCATTTCAACCTGATCAAATATTATTTTAGGTTTACGATTATTAAAATCTTCTCTTTTAATCAACAGCTCCATATTACTTCTATATCCTATACCGGCTTTGATGCTATCGATATAAGGGAGTGTACTTTGGTACCCTCTTTCAATGGCTTTTTTATTCTTATAAAAACTAAAAGTAGAGATATCCTCTATATCAGATTTAATAATTACACCTTCTGCACAATTTAATTCATGATTGGACTCCCGAATTAAGATGTTTTTTATTTGAGATAAAAGATTATTGGCTTTAGGTGGAGGGATTTCGCTGCTGACATTGCTGGCGATAATGTAGTCAACATCTTGAAATTCAGAACATAGAATGTTTGCTGGGAAGTTGTTGTACAATCCTCCATCAAACATCAAATTCCCATTTATACTAATTGGTTTTATATAAAATGGATAAGTCATAGAAGCTCTTATGGCTGTCGCTAAGCTTCCTGAAGATAATATTTCTTCCTTTCCTTCGGTAATGTTGGAGGCTAAACATCTAAATGGGATTAAAAGATTGTCAAAATTCTGTTGGGCTACAGCGTTTGCAGGTATAAAATAAGGTAAGAGTCCAATATCTATTGGCGTTGGATTGATAAAGTTGGTGGGGATATTTGATTCAAATAGGGAATCCAATCTGATACTAATGTTAAGTACACCAGGATTAACGGGAGACTTTTTATAAAAATATTCATATTTATGGTCTATAATTCCATTGGCGGCAATTCTAAAATGCTCGGATACCGCAATCTCTTCAATTTCGCTAGCAGTATAACCAGCAGCATATAAGCCTCCTATAAATGCGCCTATAGATGTTCCAACAATATAATCAATAGGAATATTTTCCTCTTCTAGGGCTTTCAATACACCTATATGAGCCATTCCAGATGCACCACCCCCACTAAGCACCAATCCCACTTTTTGGGAAAAAAGATAGGGGCTAAAAAATAAAAGAATAATTAAACTGGCAATGGACGGCTTCATTGACAAAAGGTTGTAACCAAAGTTCTACGTATAAATATAATGTAACTAAATTAAATTATTTTAAATTCATTGCACTAATAATATCATAGGATGTGATAATATGAGTGTCGCCCATTAAATCCTTAACCAAAACAGCTGGAATTTTATTTTTTAATTGTTTGGCAATATCTTCCATACTTGTTTTTGGGGTAACAAAGGGATAAGGAGCTTCCATAATGTTTTCTATAACTTCATCTTTTAAGCTTTTATTATCTATCAGTTGAGTAAATATTTTATCACTAATAGAACCTATAACTTCTCCATTTTTTAGAATGGGCAATTGAGAGATGTTGTTTTCTGTCATCTTTACGATTGCTTCAGCTATTTTTTCATCAGCTTGAACAGAAATGAGAGTTTTATTTTCCTTGTTTTGAATAATAGATAAGGCAGTTATGGTTTCATCTTCTAGAAATCCATGTTCTCTAACCCAATCGTCGTTAAACATTTTACCCACATATCTACTACCATGGTCATGAAAAATAACCACCACTACATCGTCTTTATTTAGCTGATCTTTCATTTGTAAAATACCAGCTACAGCAGAACCGGCAGAGTTTCCCATAAAAAGCCCTTCTTCTCTAGCTAATCTTCTGGTCATGATAACCCCGGCCTTATCCGTTACTTTTTCAAAATGATCGATGAGATCAAAGTCTACATTTTTTGGAAGAATATCTTCTCCTATTCCTTCAGTTATATATGAGTATATCTCGTTTTTGTCAAAAATTCCAGTTTCGTGATACTTTTTAAACACTGAGCCATAGGTATCTATTCCCCATATTTTAATGTTTGGGTTTTGTTCTTTTAAATATTTTGCTGTTCCAGAAATTGTTCCACCTGTTCCAACGCCCACAACCAAATGGGTGATTTTTCCTTCTGTTTGCTCCCAAATTTCAGGACCTGTTTGTTCGTAATGTGCTAACCTATTAGATAAGTTGTCGTATTGGTTAGGATAAAAAGAATTGGGAATTTCTTCATTTAACTTTTGAGCCACAGAATAATAAGAACGTGGGTCGTCGGGCGTTACATTGGTTGGACAAATGATCACCTCTGCCCCCATGGCACGCAAAACATCAACTTTTTCTTTAGATTGCTTATCGGCTACTGTACATATTAATTTGTATCCCTTTATAATAGCAGCCAAGGCTAAACCCATTCCAGTATTCCCAGAAGTTCCCTCAATAATTGTTCCTCCAGGTTTTAAAATGCCCGATTGCTCTGCATCATTTACCATTTTTAAAGCCATCCTATCTTTTATGGAATGACCAGGATTAAAAGTTTCAACTTTTGCCAATATCGTAGCAGGAATGTCTTTTGTAATTTTATTAAGCTTAACCAAGGGCGTATTTCCAATGGTTTCAAGGATATTATTGTAATATTTCATGCAGTTTTTTTTAAGTGTTGCAAAGGTATTAAAAGCTATACTTTAATACCCTGAATCTTGAATATTTAATCTTTGGTTTTAAGAGTATTAATCGATTGTTAAGTTAAGTTATTGAATTGATTAAAAAAATTTTTAATCAAAACGAATGGTTTTTACAGGGCTGATTTTACTAATGATTTTTGAAGGAATAATTAGCATTAATAAGCACAATGTAAGGGTGCTAATATTTAATAAAATAAGTTTTAACCAATTAATGGAAATCGGAACAGTATCAATAAAATAAGCTTCTTGTGGCATTTTAACAAGCCCAAAGTGCTCTTGAAGAAGTGCTATTCCAATTCCGAAAATATTCCCAAAAATTAGTCCCATTATGATGAGATAAGCAGCATTGTATAGAAATATTTTTTGAATACTTTTATCTCTAGCTCCTATAGCTTTTAGAACTCCAATCATTTTTGTTCTTTCTAGAATTAGAATTAATAAAGCAGAAATCATATCAATCCCACAAACTAAAATTAAAAGGGTAATAATTATAATCACATTGATATCTTGAAGCTCTAACCAGTTGAAAATATCTATTCTATTGTCTTTTATTGAACTTGCTACCAAATCATAATCGATTGCTTCATAAACTCGGTCCACAACTTTGTCCAATTCCGAAAAATTATCAATGAGTATTTCATACCCACCAACCTGATATTCATCCCATTCATTCATAGTTTGAATAAAGCGAATGTCTGCAAAAACCATTCGCTCGTCCATGTCACTTAACCCAGTGTCGTATATTCCTTTAATTTTTAATTTTCTAAATCTTGGAGGTTGTTGCAAAAAATAAACGATAAGTTCATCATTGACAGTAACTTTTAATTTGTCGGCAATGAGTTTAGAAATTAATATTTCATTGGATTGTTTATTGCTGTCTATGCTTAATTTTTCTCCTTCGATGATATATTGCTCAAAAAAGGACCAATCAAAATCATCGCTAATGCCTTTTAAAAGTGCCCCGTAGTTTTCTTCATCTGTTTTTAGTATAACACCTTTATAAGCATATACTTGAGTGTGTTTTACACCCTCTAGGCTATCCAAACCGTTGTAAATACTTCTTTTTCTAGAAATGGGGGTGCTTTCTATAAAACCTCTAGATTGATAGGAAGTAACTTGAATGTGAGAACCAAAACCTACAATCTTTTTTTGTATTTCTGCTTGAAAACCATCTAAAATAGCCATTGAAATAATCATCATCATTACCCCAAGACTAATAGCAATGATAGAAATGCGTATAATGGGTTTAGAAAATGAATTTTTATCATTTCCTTTGATAACTTTGCGTGAGAAAAAAAGTTCGAAACTCAAGTTTTGGCTTAGTTTTAGTATCAAACAAAGTTAATAAATACTATTCTTTCCATGAAGGTAATTAAGTGTCTGTTTTTAGTTCTTGCTTGGGTATTGATTTTACCTTTAAAAGGAGAAAGTAATTCGTCTATAATTTTAGGTATAGAAAGAATGGAGGAATATCTTCCTTTACTTAAAGATAAGAGGGTAGGAGTAGTTGGAAATCAAACTTCTCAGCTTTATAAGACACATTTGGTTGATACTTTATTGGCTAATGGGATAAAACTGGTGAAAATATTTAGTCCTGAACATGGATTTCGAGGTACTGCTGATGCTGGAGAACTTGTGGAAAGCCAAAGGGATAGTAAAACAAACTTGCCGGTTGTTTCTTTGTATGGAGATAATAATAAACCTACCGACAAACAGTTAGAGGATGTAGACATTTTACTGTTCGATATACAGGATGTAGGAGTAAGATTTTACACGTATATTTCAACTTTGCATTATGTAATGGAGGCCGCCGCTGAATTAAATATTCCTTTAATTGTATTGGACAGGCCTAATCCTAATGGACATTACATCGATGGGCCGATTTTAGAAAAGAAATATCAATCTTTTGTAGGAATGCATCCTGTACCGATTGTACATGGAATGACCATAGGAGAATATGCACAGATGATAAATGGTGAGGGTTGGCTAGGAGAAAAAATTAAGTGTGATTTAAAGATAATAGCTTGTGAGAATTATAACCATCAAATGGATTATAAAGTTCCCATAGCACCTTCACCAAACTTACCCAACATGCGCTCTATTTATCTTTATCCTTACTTATGCCTTTTCGAGGGGACTGTTATTAGCGTTGGAAGGGGAACGGATAAGCCTTTTCAACAAATAGGGAATCCCGAACTACAAGCGTATCGTTATAGCTTTATTCCCAAGTCAATGGAAGGAGCAAAAAGTCCTAAACATATGGATGAACGATGCTTTGGTATTGATTTTACAGCTATAACGGAAAATTTCTTTAAATCAAAAGGTAGATTAGATTTAAGTTATTTAATAGAATTATATGAAAACTATCCAGAAAAATCTGAATTTTTTACGAACTTTTTTAATCTCTTAGCTGGAAATAATAGCCTGCAAAATGATATTAAAGCTAAGAAAACAGAAGTTCAAATAAGAAAGAAATGGGAAAAAGGATTAGAGGATTTTAAAAATATAAGAAATAACTATCTTTTATATCCCTAATTTGCTTGTTTTAATTGCCCAGAGCCATTTATTTTAGATTGAATTTCTTTTACGCTCCCTTTATAATAAACATCTCCACTACCATTTACTTTGGCATTTAAGGAATAAGAAACATCTACTTTTACATCACCAGAACCATTTATATTAATATCACTTTCAGCGCTCTCCAGCTCGAATGCATCAATATCGCCAGAACCGTCAACATCAATTTTATGCTTCTTAGTTATTCCACTTATAAGTAGATTTCCCGAACCTTTTATTTTGGTTTGAAGCTCTTTTACTTCTATAGCTAGTTCCATATCACCAGATCCATTTATCTCCAAAGCTAATTTATTGGCTTTAAATTGTTGAGTAGTATAAATAGAGCCTGAACCATTAATTAAAAGATGAGTTAATTCCGGAAGGGTGATGTAAATGCTAATTTCTTCATCACTTTGAACACAAGGTTTAAAATCAATTTTCCACTTTCCTCTAGAAATATCTGTATTAATTAAATCAATAAGATTAGGTTGGGTTTTTACAACAACATTTTGTTCTTCCCCTTGAGCTAGATAAACATTATAAGGTCCGTTTAAGTCAATTTTATCAAAATGTTCAATAGAAATCTCTTTTTCTATAGCAATGCCTTCTCCTTCTGTACAGTTTGTAATTAAACTACAGGAGAAATTACTTATAGCTAAAAGTGCTATAACAAGAGATGTATTAAGTTTTCTTTTTAGCATAATAGAAATAAATAGATTTAGTATTGATAATACTTTTATATTGCCAATGTACGAAAAAAAATATTTTAAGCTGTAAAGTTCTAACGTAATTCCTTAAAAGTATTACCATTTTGGACAAGGAATAGAATAGCTTCGCTTCTGTTGTTTGGGTCTTTGCAAATCTAAAAGAATACTAATTTCATGAGATCCAGCCGAATGACCAAACAATTCTGAAGTAGTGATGTCGTAGGAATAGGCAAAAGCAAATTGCTTAATACTAAAGCCGGCAAGCAGCACTATAGCATCTCTATGCAATGTGTTTGCGGGTGTTTTAATAAAAGGAACTCCTCTATGCCAAATTCCAAAAATATAGGATATATCGCTATAGTATAATCCTAGATCTAGTTGATTCCAATTGTTCATGTATTTGTATAAAGCGGCTACAGTTACCTTGGAAGTAGAATGCTTACTATATTTCATATCACGTATAGGAAAATTCCAACCTGCTTGGGCAGAAATACTAGGGTCTAATTTTGAGCTTTTATCTCCAAATCCATTGGATGGTCTGTTAATATGGTCAAACGATAGTCCAAACCAATATTTATCAATATGATGTAATACCACTCCAGTTCCAAAGTTGGGAAACAAAAGTGGTTCATCATAAACGCCATTATTTGAGATTGATTGACTTTGCATGTCGTCTCGAGCAATTTGATCGGCAAAGACATATTTCTCGATGTCTAAAAACTTATAATGTATTCCCCCTTTTATTCCTGCTGTAATTGCAAGTTTATGATTAATTGGAGCTTGATAGGCATACATCAAGTTTGCGGAATTATTGGTTAGACCTCCACTTCCTGCTCTATCACTCACAAATTGCAAACCTATACCGCTGTTGTATTGGTCAAAAAAATGCTGATAGCTTGCAGCATAAGAAACGAAGTTGTTCTTTATTCCTGGCCATTGATTTCTGTATGACAAGGCAAATCTTCCAAAATCCACATTCCCAGCAAAAGCAGGATTATACAACATAGAGTTTGTATAAAAATGTCCAAACTGAGGGTCTTGAGCTTTTAATGGGTGTGGCAATATGCAACAGCTCAAAAGGATGAGGAAGATAGCTTTTGGCATTATTTTTAACGTAATAACGTAATGTTTCCTATTTTTTCTACTTTCTTGCCATTTAAGAAAGTAACATTTAATTTATAAACATAGGTTCCACTAGGGCTAAGTTTCCCTTTATAATAGCCATTCCATCCAATAGCTACATCTTTAGATTTAAAAATCAATTCCCCCCAGCGGTTGAAAATCAATAGGTCGTATTCCTTAGTATAATCTACAAAGGGAAAGAAAACTTCATTGTTTGGGTATTCTTTGTTGTATTTTCCATCATTTTCACTATGGGGGTTGGGTGTAAAGGCAGTAGGTATTTTAATCATGAAATCAGGATGAATAATAATATCTATATAGGCAGTATCAGAACACCCAAAATCGTTATACTTAATGAGACTTGCTCTAAAAGTTCCTGTATCTTTATACGTATGAAATACTTCTTTAATATTTTGGTTAGTATTTCCATCGCCCATATTCCACTCCCAATACGATGCATCGGAAAAGTTATCATAAAACGTAACATCTGGGGTGTCTATGGTAGTTTCAATAGGTTTAGCTTTTATGTCTGCAAGGGGAGTAGGGTTAACTTTAATAATGTAATCCTTAGTTAATTTATTTACACAGCCTTCGTTGACAGATACCGTTAAACCAACTTTATATTCTCCAGCTTTTGTATAAAGATGTTCTGGAGTTGCCTTTTCTGATGTATTTCCATCACCAAAATCCCACTTATAATCGTAGTCTCTTGAAGTGTGATTATCAAAAGGCACTAACAAATCTCTACAACCTTCAATAAGGGTATCATTTAAATTAATATTAGCCTTTGGAAGTACAATAATCTTTGTTGTGTCACTTATGGAGTTGCCACATTGATCGGTTATAGTTAAACTATAATCAGTCGTCTGATCTGGACTTACATAATGGTCTTCAATTCCAGTCAGGTTTGTATTCCAACTATAGGTATAAGGTTCAAAATTTCCGTCAAAATGAGTAGTTATTAAAGCTGAATCTCTCTCGCAAATCCTACCTGTTGAACTTAACTTTAAATGTGCTTTTTGAATATCCATAACTGTAATAAAAACACTTTTCGTTACACTAGGGCAATTGTTGGAGTCGCTAACGGTCACTTGGTAAAGTTTGCTTTCAGTAGGGGTAATTTCAACAATTGAGCTATTTCCTAAATTATGATTCCAATGATAATTATAAGGTTGATATCCTCCACTAGCATGCGCTTCTAGTTGCTTAGAGGTATTGACGCAGATGGTGTCTGGTTTAGTGATATATAAAGAAATACTATCCGGCTCAGTAACTGTATAAGAGTTGGTGTCTTTGCAACCATTGCTATCAGTTGTAATAACGGTATGGCTCCCTGCAGGAAGAGCTGTTGCTTTTTCTGTTGTATTATTATTGCTCCATTTATAAGTATAAGGAGTTGTACCACCCATTACCCTAACTTTTGCTTCTCCATCTTTTTCACCATAACAGCTGATGTTAGTTCCACTTATTGAAGAAGAAAGAGGTTGTGGTTCCTTAATTTCAATAGTATCCTGATAAATACATCCCATCTTATCCGTAATCGTTACCGAATGTACTCCAACCTTTAAATCTTTAGCAGTAGAATCTATGCTTCCATTGCTCCACAAATAAGTGAACGGTGGCGTTCCTCCTTTATTTATAATAATTGTTGCCGAGCCATTAGAATCATTATAACATAGAAGATCAGTTGTATGAATTGCAAATTCCAAACTATCGGGTTGAGAGACGGTAATAGAAGAAGAGTCTATACAATTTAGATAGTCGGTAATAACAACTTTATATTTACCAGCATTAAGATGATTAATATTTGGGTTGGTGCTGTTGTTGCTCCATTGATAAGAATAGGGAGTCCTGCCTCCGCTTACTGTAGAAGAAATAGCAGCATCTTCACCTCCATGGCAGCTGACATTATTAACTATATTAAGTGTGGTAGATAATTCGTCTGGTTGATTCAAGGTAAAATGTATGGTAGTGTCACAGCCTAGTTTATTAGTTATAGTTACCAAATAATTTCCAATGCCAAGGTTAGAAATGGTGTCTGTAGTAAGTTGTTGGGAATTAAAGATCCAAGATTGAGTGTATGGACCATGATTGCCATTAATTGTCAACCAAGCAGCACCATCCTTAACTCCATAACAGCTAATGGAGTCAATATTTAAAGTAATATTATCCATAAATTTCAGAATGGTAATGTTAATTTCACTCGTATCTGTGTCACATATATCATTAGAGGTTGTTATTAAAGAGAGCTTAACTTTCCCATTAATGATCTCGGTAGGAGAGGGTAAATAGGAAGCATTTAAAGTATTTCGACTTGGACTAAATGTACCATTTCCACCTAACCATCTTCCTTTACCGTTATTATTAATTCTACCATTCAGTTTAATGGGCAGATTACTTGAGCAAATGGAGGTATCATTTCCAGCATTGGCAATTGTTTTGGATTCTACAATTAACCTCATGCTGTCGGTGTTTGTACAGCCGACCTGATTGGTGACAGTAAGTTTATAGACGGTAGTATCTTTAGAAAAAGCCATGGGGCTAGCTAAAGTGCTGTCGTTTAAATAGCGTCCGGGTGTCCATGCATAAGTATAGTTCGTATCTATAGTATTGACTCCTATTTGAACAGAATCGCTTCCACAATGCCTAATGTCGTTTCCAGCATCTGCAATTGCTGGTGGAACCACAGATATAAGTGTTACACTGTCGCTGTTTGAATTGGATTCACAACCACCATAACCTCTTAAAACAAGTTTGTATGCAGCAGTATCATCTTCACAATAAATTAGCGTATCGCAATAGGAGTTAAGTTCAGGATGAATGGATTTAATTAACTGAAATCCAGTTCCCATAGGGTGCTCCCTATAGATGTCAAATCTAGTTAAAGCATTATATGGTAAATCTTTTGTGCTGTTCCACTTTAATAAAATACAATTCCCATTAAATGTGGAGTTAAAAAAGATAGAACTTATAGTATCTGCCGGTGAATATTTCCAATTATCAGCACATCCAGATTTTGCTCGAACAATATAATGAACGCTTTGAGTGTCTGCTTGGGCATGATAATCCACATATCTTGTAGAGTCATATTCAGAAATGCTATCAATCAGTTGATAGGGACCAGAACGATTATCGGCAGAATAAATCATCCATTTTTCAAAAATAGAATCTGGATCAGGGCTCTTTTCCCAGTTTAGTTCAATTTTACCATCTCCCTGAATTTTAGCACAATAAATCTCTGGGTGCTTTACGGCGGTATCGGAAATAACGGTTATCGCAATGGTGTTGACAGAAAGCCCAGGGGTAGGGCATAAATTATCATAGGCTTCAAAGGTAAATAAATAGGTATTTTTACTAGTATAACAGCTACCATCACTTTTTGCAATATGATTACAATCTGTTTGCCATTTGAAATGAGTAGAATAGCTTCCCTCAGCTGTTCTAGGTAAAGATTGGCTTAATGTTGCACATGGCGGATTAAGGCAACCATTATTTGGGTCTGTAAAATTATTACCAAATTGTTGACCATAAGCCATTATTTGAATGGTATCGTTGTTAGGATTACCACTACGAAGAGAGTCTTGTATTCTAATGTTTAATTCAACAAGGCTCCCGGCTGTAACAGTATCATGATAAGTTACAGCACTTGATGGAGAAGACATTTCTGGTACCTTATTGGCTGAACATCCTTGAATGATTTGCGTTTGTAATTCCCTATAAATTTCAGCTACTAATTCTCCACATTTATAAGCTTTGACTTTTATAACTGAAACAAACATTCCAGCTGTAAAGGATGTTAAGGTCACTTCACCTGTAATAGGGTCAAGGGTTGCAGGCAAATTCCTACTATCTGATGAGGTTCCAGGAAACGGGTGTGTATAGTTATACCCATTGTAAGAGTCGAAACTTAAGATAGGAGGATTCACTCCTTCCTCAAAAATTCCAGGTATAGTAGCAGAAGTGCTTCCACCACCATAACCATCTAAGGGGTGTGCCCATTCATAGCTTAGAGAATCTAACTCTTTGTCATAGGAACTATGATTAAAAATAAACTTTTCTTCAGTACAAGAAAATGAGGCAGGTTTAATAAAAAAGTTTGGACAATTATCATAACAAGGATAGGCATCCTTACCGAGATAAGAGTGCATCACAGCTCTTAAGGTAATTCCTTTTGAACTTGGAGATACTAGGTTGGTAATTCCAGCATTCCTTGCATAGCTTGTCCATGTAATTACCCAGCCACTTGAAGGGGGTTCACCAGTTAACTGAATGGGTTGGGTTTTAAAAGTATGCTCTTCTACAGCTCCAGGGGTTTTTGGACTGCGCCTATCTGGATCACAAGGTGAGTTTAAACATGCTGGAGAAATATCTAATAAGCTTGAACGATAAAGACTAAAAGACCTTTTTTGGCCAATAGTTGGATAGTTATGAATTTCTATTTGATGTCCATTTCCTGGAAGACTAACTCCTTCACAGTCTCTATAGACTTTAACATTAAAAACATATTCTCCGCTCCCAAGGCACTCCCAAGTTATTTCACCCCCCATAATGTGCGAGGCTTTTAACTGTGCGCTTTGAAAAATTATAAACAGAAAAATTAGTATAAAGCGTATTTGTATATTCATTGGCAAGTAGCTTATTCTGCTTTTTACAATACACGTAATTTATGAAAGTTCAAATATAAACATATATACCTAATTATAATCTAAAAAAAGGATGAATTTTTTAATTGAAAAAATATTAAACTTTTTATAACTCTTTAATTTTTAGGTATTTTCCATATACAAGTTTAATTTATTCTTAGAGCTATAATTTTTTGCAATTGTCTTATTTTTAAGTGAGGATATTTAGAAATGTCTTTATTTTAATAAAAGCAAGAGATTTTATAAATCTAAATTATAAGAAAATAAAATGCCCAAGAATGGCTGCTAAACCAACAATTACACAATAAATTGAAAAGTAGCTTAATTTACTATTTCTAACCAAAGAAATCATCCAAGTACAAGCAATTACACCCACAATGAAGGCTGCAATAAAACCAACAACAAGAGGTGTGAAAGTTTCGCTTTCATAGGATACTTCTCCATATATTATATCTTTAGATATTTTTCCTAAAATTAAAGGGACCACCATTAAAAATGAAAATCGAGCTGCTTTTGTTTTATCACTACCTAAAAGCACGGATGTAGATATGGTTGATCCTGATCGAGATAAGCCGGGAAGAAGTGCTATTGCTTGTGCTAATCCAATGAGGATCGCGTGGCTAAAAGTTATCTCTTTGTTAGTGTCCTTAGCTTTGTCTGCTATAAATAAAAGTAAAGCTGTAACTAATAACATTATTCCTACTAGCAATATTTTACCTGAAAGAAGTTCTTCTAACTCATCTTCAAAAAGTAATCCAATAACTACCGCTGGAATCATAGATACAATTATTTTAGAAACAAGCTTTAAGTCATCGTTCCAATCGAGCTTTGCAGCACCTTTTATAATACTCCACACATCTTTTCGAAATACAACAAGAGTGCTTAGAGCAGTAGCAAAGTGCACAACTGTGGTAAAAAGAAGGTTATCTTCAAAATCAATATCCCATAGGGCTTTGACTAATTCTATATGTCCACTCGATGAGACAGGAAGAAACTCTGTCAACCCTTGAATAATTCCTAAAATAATAGCCTTTATTATACTCATTGTTTTTTTTATCGATTATTATATGCGTTGATTCCCTTTTCAAGGCAGATTAAAGCCTCTTTTAATTTATTTTTTTCTAATACATAGGCTAGCCGTACTTCATTGTGACCAGCACCTTTTGTTGAGTAAAAGCCACTAGCCGGAGCCAACATAACCGTCTTTCCTTTATACTCAAAATCGGTAAGCATCCATTTGCAAAAATCTTCCGCATCCTCTACTGGAAGTTTTGCAACTGCATAAAAAGCTCCTCCAGGTTTGGGGCAAATTACACCTTCTATAGCGTTTAACCCGTCTACTAAAATGTCTCTTCTTTCAACATACTCTTTGGTTACTTCTTCAAAGTAGGAGTTTGGTGCCTTAAGTGCTGCTTCTGCTGCTATTTGACCTAATAAGGGTGGACTTAATCTAGCTTGAGCTAACTTTAAGATGGTACTTAAAAGCTCATTGTTTCTACTGATTAAGGCACCGATTCTTACACCACACATACTATACCTTTTAGAGACTGAATCTATAACTACAACATTTTTTTCTATATCCTTTAAGGTAAGAATAGAATGATGTTTTTTACCATCATAGCAAAATTCTCGATAAACCTCATCTGCAAAAAGGTATAGTTGATGCTTTGATACTATTTCCTTTAAATTATCCAACTCTTCTTTTGAGTATAAATATCCCGTTGGATTTCCTGGATTACAAATTAAAATGGCTTTAGTTTTAGCGGTAATTTTTTTCTCAAATTCACTTATTGAAGGTAAAGCAAAACTATCTTCTATACTTGAACTTACTGGAACTACTTTTACTCCAGTAATTGTAGCAAAACCATTGTAATTAGCATAAAAAGGCTCAGGGATAATAATTTCATCACCGGGATTCAAGCAAGCTGTAAATGCAAAAGATAGGGCTTCAGATCCACCCGTGGTTATTAAAACATTATCCTTGGTTATGCCCTTGCTTATTTTGTCATAGTAGCGAGCTAATCCAACTCTATAAGATTCATTTCCTGAAGAATGACTGTATTCTAAAACAGATAAATTAATGTTTTTTATAGCATCGAGTGCTACTTTTGGTGTGGCAATGTCAGGCTGGCCTATATTAAGGTGGATGACATCTTTTCCTTGCGCCTTAGCTTTTTCAGAATAAGGCACTAATTTCCTGATAGGAGATTCGGGTACTTCTATACCTCTTTGTGAAATTTTAGGCATCTGTATCGATTTATTAGTTTTAGAATTGCGAGAAATTAGGCAATTTTAAAACTAAGATTTGGGAAAAGCAAATAATTAAAAGTCATTAGCAGAAAAATAAAAAACCCCCTGGAATATCCAAGAGGTTTTATTAAATTATTTATCCAAGACTTAATTGGCTGTTGGTGCCATGCTGTTTGATTTTTTAACAGGAGTAGTTTCCTTCTTTTCAACCATTCCTTTAATGTATAAAGTGTGAGTACCCTCCTTTGTATTAGCATTAATGGTTACTGCTTTGTTGATAGGGCCTATTCTTTGAGTGTCATATTTCACTTTGATAACATCACTTTCTCCTGGGTTAATTGGCTTTTGTGGCCAAAGCGGAACGGTACAACCGCAGCTTCCACGAGCATTAGAAATAATTAATGGCTCATTACCTGTATTTTTAAATTTAAACGAACGTTCACCATCAGCACCCTGCGCAATTGTTCCATAGTTAATTTCTGTTGCTTCAAAAGTCATTTGAGCACCACCAGAAACTTCCATTACAGCATCTTGTGCAAATAAACTCATGGCTGCAAAGAAGAATAAACTGAATGTTATACTTAATTTTCTCATTGTATTAATTTTTTATTCACTTACAAATATAATTAGCTTTTTATTTAAATTAGAAGCATTAACAGTTTTTTAACACTTTTTTTTTCGAACTAAACTCTTAAATTAAAAACAATCGCCCTCTAATAAAGTTTTAATTTATTTTTTTATGGTCAGTCAATTTTTACATATTGTTTTACATCTTCCTCATTAATTTCCTCACCTCCAAGGATTAATAATCGCTCAATAACATTCCTAAGCTCTCTAATGTTTCCTGTCCAATGAATAGTTTTTAAAACTTTAAGGGCATCTTTACTTATTTTTTTGGGAGTCATCCCTTGATTTTGGCAAATTTGGTCAATAAAAAATTCACTTAATATAGGAATATCTTCCAATCGGTCATTTAAACTTGGCACATGAATGAGGATAACACTTAAACGATGGTATAAATCTTCTCTAAAATTTCCTTCCTTTATTTCTCTTTTTAAATCCTTATTGGTGGCTGCAATAACCCTTACATTCACTTGTATGTCCTTTTCACCACCTACTCTAGTAATTTTATTTTCTTGTAGAGCACGTAATACTTTAGCTTGAGCAGAAGGGCTCATGTCGCCGATTTCATCTAAGAAAAGTGTACCGCCTTCTGCTTGTTCAAACTTTCCCTTCTTTTGTTTAATTGCAGAAGTGAAAGCCCCTTTCTCATGTCCAAAAAGCTCACTTTCAATTAATTCTGTGGGAATAGCAGCGCAGTTAACTTCTATAAAGGGCATTTTACTTCTTGGACTATGTTGATGAAGATTTCTTGCAACTAGCTCCTTCCCCGTTCCATTGCCCCCAGTGATTAATACTCTGGCGTCGGTAGGAGCAACTTTTTGAATCATTTCCTTAACTTTTTGAATAGCTTTGCCTTCTCCAATAATATCCGAGAGTTTACTTAAGTGAACTTTCTTCCTAAGCTTTTTAGTCTCCTGCACCAAATCACTTTTGTCTAAAGCATTTCTAACCGTGACTAACAATCGGTTTAAATCTAAAGGTTTTGCTATAAAATCATAAGCTCCAAGCTTTAAGGCTTCTACTGCAGTTTCTATCGTACCATGGCCAGAAATCATTACTACAGGCAAATCCCGGTGTTCTGCCACAATTTTTTCCAATACTTCTATGCCGTCCATTTTAGGCATTTTAATATCACAAAGAACTAAATCAAAGCTGTTTTCTTTTAGTTGTTTTAGTGCTTCCATTCCATTTTCTGCATCGCTTACTTTAAATTTTTCATATTCTAAAATTTCTCTTAAAGTAGAGCGAATAGGTCGATCGTCATCAATTACTAAAATATGTGCCATCTTTTTTAATTATTTATGAGTTAGCCACTTAGCTAACTCTTTAAAGGTGATTTTTTTCCCATACATTAAAATACCTGTACGATAGATTTTTGCAGCTATCCATGTGCTGACCAAAAAGCTTATTATCAATAAACTCATAGATAAAAGCAATTCCCAAACCGCAATTCCAACAGGGATACGAATCATCATAATTATTGGAGAGGTTAGTGGAACCATGGAGGCCCAAAATGCTATGCTACCATCGGGATTCTCCATAGCCACTTGTGCAATAAGAATGGCTATGATTAAAGGGATGGTAACCGGTAACATAAATTGCTGGGTATCTGTTTCATTATCCACCGCTGAACCTATGGCTGCAAAAAGTGAACCATAAAGTAAATATCCACCCATAAAATAGAAGAGAAAACAGGAAAGTACAAGTGGAAAATTAATCATTTCTAATTGGGTATTGAGTTCTTGTATGAATTCAGAACTTGATGAATCAGTGGCAGGCATAGTAGATTTTGAAGCGTTATTTTGAGTTAAGACAGGGTTTTCAATCTGCTCAATACTTGCTTTTTTAGCAGCCATTATATCGTCTTTAAAGAATTGTTGAGCTCCAATTATTAATACTGCACTAAAAATAACCCATATAAGAAACTGAGTTAGCGCCACCAAAGCAATTCCAATAATTTTCCCCAACATCAGTTGGAAGGGTTTGACAGAAGAGATGATAACTTCTATAATTCTACTGGTTTTTTCCTCAATTACACCCCTCATTACTTGAACGCCAAACATGAAAATAAAAAAATAGATAAAGAAAGCTAATACAAAACCAACAAGACTAGCAAGAATATCGGATTGCTCTTCTATACTTTCGCCCGATGAACTACTTTTAGAAATGACTTTATTAGGAACAATTTTTATTTTAGGACGTAAGCCAGAAATTTGATTTAACGACAAATTATAGAGGTCTTCCAATTTTTTACTCTCAATCACTTTGGCTATTTGCATTTCCATATAGCTAATGGAGCTTCCTTTTGGTTTGTTTTTATAAAATATTTGTACAGTCTCGGGGTTGCTAACTACAATTTCGGGAATATGTAAAACGGAAGTATAGTCTCCCCCTTCCTTAATATCATCTTGAGCCTCTTTTAAAGTTCTAAAAGTGTAATTAAATTGAATTTCATCAGTACTTTCCAGCTTATTAATAAACAAACCTGTTTGATCAATTACTTCTACATTTTGCTGATCTTCAGTTGAGGTTGCTAGCCAAGTGGGAACAATTAATAATGCTGCAATTAAGATTGGGCCAATGATGCTCATGATGATAAAAGACCTTTTTTTCACCCGGCTACTGTATTCCCTTTGTAT
>CAZKFN010000038.1:1535-18396 GCA_964552035.1 uncultured Flavobacteriales bacterium | reverse complement strand
TGTTTATAGGATTACGGGAATTGACCGAGTAATTTATGTACAGTATTGTCCGATGTATGACAACAACAAAGGTGGATATTGGTTAAGTGGAGAGCCTAATATCTATAACCCTTTATTTGGTTCCGAAATGCTAGAGTGCGGGATTATAGAGGCTGAACTAAATTCTAATCTTCAAGATGAAGCCCCTGTTTCCTAGTGTTTAATAAAATAAAATGCAAGGTAAAGTAGCCGCCTCAAAACTATTGTTCCTTTTTAATTTGAGCATTGCTTAAACGATATAGATAACTTGTAGAATACCTTCTAAAGTTTCAAGTGGTTAAAAATTTAAATGAGATGGTTTATGTAATGAACTAAACTCTGATTGTGTAGCTATGTTTTAGATAGGGTTTATCGAAATATGGTAGCTCGCTATGTTTGAGTTATTATCTTTGTAAACTTCCAAAAATACCTAATCTATATCATCATCGTTTTCATCATCTTCATCTCCTTCACTACTTTTAAAGGATTTATAGATGATTTCAGACTCTTGCTTTCTTTCTGCTTTACTACGTTCTGGTTTCATTAAATACTTTTTGTATTCTTCACGCATAGCTAATGCGTTATCAACATCACTTTGAGTAGGATTAAATTTGTAGGCTTTAAAAAATTTATCGTACTCTCCACTTTCAATAATAAGAGCATATTCTTCCAATGCATCAACTAAGGTTTGTGCAGAGACCCCATCTGGAGTATAGTCTTCCTCGATGCCTTCCATAGAAGCCATAATGTTTTTAATTCCAGCACCAATATTTCTAGATTTTATTTCATAAACTCCTTGCATTAGTTGAACTGCATAATTTTCTGGATCGAAGCGCATTACATTCCTTAAATACAATGCTGCTAACCTAGGATTTTCATTATCGTAATAAATTTCAGATAGAGTAATTGTGCTATCCTTCAACTGATTTAATACATCAGAAGCCTCCATATAAGCACGAGCATTTTCACCATCTACATCTTTAAAACGAGTTAATTTATATGCTGATTTTAAAGCTTCTTTAAACGCTTTAGGGTATTTGTCCTCCAATTCATCCATTTTAGAAACTTCAAAGTACGATTGTGTAAGATAAAAGTGTAACCAACCGTTCTTTCTATATTCTGGTGTTCGTACAAGCTTATCTGCACGTTTGATAGCCTTTTCATAGTGCCCATCAACCATGTCAAAAGTAATCCTACTAATCTTTTTATCACTAGGTTGGGCGTAAACTATCCCGGAAAGTAGGCAAAATGTTAATATAAGAAGGAGTGCTCTCATAAGTTTTTCTTTAGATTTATACGGTATAATTAATCATAATTGTTGAAAATACAAAATTCATACCATCATTATTTTATCTATATTTTCAATTACCTTTGTAATAAAGCAAAAATATGACAAAAAGAATAGAGAAAGTAGATATAAAGGAAGGAATACATGTTACTATTAAACCCTATGTGGATTCTTCCAAACAAAAAATGTTGCTTTTTTGGCTAATTGCTTGGTCTATATGTGGTGTCTTTATTATTTCTCAGCTATTTTTAGAAGTTAATAAAGACTTGAAAATTCCCATCTTTGTTTTTACTGTATTTTGGCTTTATTTTGAATATTTAGTCATTAAAGTCTATCGGTGGAGAACGACTGGATTGGAACAATTTTTAATTACTGATAGTGAATTGCACTACGGAAGAACTTATAATAATAGAGGATTGTTAACTCCTTATAGAAAAGATATGATCAATAGGGTAAGATTAGTAGATGGTGAGCTTAATAACTTTACCAAAACTTTTTTTCAATCCTATTGGGTCATTGGTGGCGAGCGCTTAGCTTTTACTGCTGGAGGAAAAGTTATTCCCTTTGGCTTGAGATTAAACGATAAAGAAGCAAAGTATGTACTAAAGATAATTAATGAGCAACTGAATTAGCCAAACTTAAGATTAAAGGCATTACCACGTACTGCCTTTAAAACTCTCCCTTCTTTTTTTTCTTCTAAAATATGTTTTTGTGCTTCTTCGTTTTGAAATACTTCCTCCATGTTTCTTACGGCTCCAGCTGGGATATTATGTAGAATCATTTGATTTAAAAGAGGCTCTCTATCTCTTAAGCTTATTTTTTCTGCTAAAAATTTAGCCAATGTTTTCCGATTTTTAACTCTTTCTTGGTTGAACTTAAAACGCTCATCTTCGATAAGATATTCTAAGGCTAAAAGTTTGCATAGTCTTTGAAATTGGCCTTCATTACCAATGGCTAATACCAATAACTTTTTGTCTTTTGTTATAAAACTCTCTCCATAAGGAGCAATGTTAGGATGTAAACTTCCAAGGGCTTGAGGAATGTGTTGAGCCATTAACCAATTCATAGCTTGATTGGCTAGAGCTGAAAGGGCAGATTCATAAAGAGATACACTAACTTGAATGGATTGTTTCTTTTTTTGATGCTGAAGTAAAGCTAGTAAAATCCCTTCTTTTAATTGATGCGCAGCAAATAAATCAATAAAAGCAACCGGCATTTTTAAAGGACTTCCCTTGGGAGAACCATTCATATACATAAAACCACATTCTGCTTGTAAGACTACATCATAAGCCGTGCGCTTACTGTTTGGGAAACCCGTAATTTCACCATAAATAATATGAGGGTTTAATTTTTTAATAGAATCGTAATCTAAAGCATACCGAAGAGCATCTCCAGGTTTGAAGTTGACTAAAAGAACATCTGCTTTTTGGATTTGACTTAATAGTTTTTGATAATCCTCTTTTTTTTTAAAATCTATAAATAAACTTTTTTTTCCCCAGTTAACTGAACTATAATAGGCTGAAAAAGGATGCTCTTTATCTTCTGAAGCTAATTTCCAAGATCGAGTGACATCTCCATTGCTTTTTGCATTTTCTATTTTGATGACTTCTGCTCCTAATTCAGCAAAAAACATTCCCACCGAAGGACCAGCTAAAACAGAAGCCAACTCAACTACCTTGAGGCCTTTTAAGAGGTTTTTCATTTTCTTAGTTTAACTTCTTTCTTTTTAATCGAATAGAATTTCCTACAACAATTACATCAGAAAAAGCCATGGATAGAGCTGCTAGCATAGGATTCAAAAAACCCATAGCTGCTAGTGGAATAGCGGCAACATTATAGAAGAGTGCCCAAAATAAGTTTTGCTTAATGGTTATAAGAGTATGCTTGCTAATCAAATAAGAATCATGTACGGCATCTAAACTTTTGGTATTAAGCAATACAATTTGAGCAGATTGAATGGCTATTTGTGTAGAGTTGCTTAAAGATATACCAATTGTAGCCTTATTTAATGCTGGAGCATCGTTTATGCCATCTCCAACCATAGCCGTATATCCCTCTTTTTCTAGCTTTTCAATTTCAATAAGCTTTTGTTCGGGCATTTGCTCCGATTTATAACGATCAATTTCTAAAAATTCGGCCATTGCTGCAGTTTTTCCCTCTCGATCGCCACTTAATAAATGAGTAGTAATTCCTATATCTTTGAACTTTTGTATCATTTGCTTGCTGCCTGAACGAACTTCATCTTCTATTTCTATAGCAGCAACCAGTTGCTCATTTTTACTAAAATATAGGGAAGCATTACCTCCTGGTTTTAACCATTTAGCAGAACCTAAATAATATATATTCCCCAACTCATCTTCGGCTTTCATGCCCTTGCCCTTAACTTCTTCTACCTCCTTTAAAGGAAACATTTTAACTCCTTCAGCTTTTAGTACTTTCACCAAAGATACCGCTATGGGATGGGTCGAAAACCGCTCTATGCTGTATACAATAGATTTGACTTCATCTTCGCTCATTTGTTGTTCTTCAAAATGAATGCCTTTAATCGAAAAATCACCGGTGGTAAGCGTTCCTGTTTTATCAAAAACAATGTGTTTAATGTTGGCAAATAATTCTACGGTTGCCCCACCTTTTATGAGAATACCCTTCTTTGCTGCTCGGCCAACTCCAACCATAACAGCTGTTGGTGTAGCTAATCCCATAGCACAAGGACATGAAATAACTAATACTGCTACAGCATTCATTATGGATTGATGCATGCTTTCCCCTAAAGCAAAATACCATATAGAAAAAGTGATTAAAGCTATTCCAACAACTATTGGAACAAAAACGGCACTAACCTTATCACCCAAACGTTGAATCTCAGGTTTTTCCGTTTGAGCCTGTTTAACCATTTCAATAATCTTAGAAAGAACTGTATCTTTTCCAACTGCTGTAACTAAAACAACACAATTCCCTTCACTTACAATCGTTCCACCAACTAGTTGAGCATTTACTTCCTTTTTAACGGTATCACTTTCACCGCTAATCATAGATTCATCTACCTTAACTACTCCACGGACGATTCTTCCATCGGTTGGAATCCTATCTCCTTCATTGACTTGTAGCTTATCACCAATTACTAAATGCTCAGCTTCTATTTCCTTAAGTTGTTCTTCACCGTTAACTGTGACAATCTTCTTGGCAATATTTTTTTGTAATTTGCTGAGCTCAGATATAGAAGTGGTTGTTTGTTTAACGGCACGATGCTCAAATAAATTTCCAAGTAAAACCAAAGTAATGATGGTTGCTGCTGTTTCATAAAAAAGATAATTGCTAACCTCTGGAGTGCCGATATATTTTAAAGTACCTATTAAACTATAGAAAAAAGCAGACATGGAACCAATAAAGATGAGTACATCCATATTGGGTACGCCTGTTTTTAAAGAATTGAATGCACTCCTCCCAAAATGTGTAAATCCAATAAAAACAACAGGTAAGGAGAGAGTTAACTGAAACCATGGATTATGTAAAAGTGCAAAGGGTAAAAACATGTGTGCAAAAAGAGGAACACTAAAAATTAAGCTGATGTAAAATTTCTTTTCAATGCTGCTTAACCCCCTTTTACCTTGAGCTTTTTCGGATTCTTCTACTAAATGATATCCTATGGACTTAATCTCTGCACCAATTCTATCAATGCTAAGTTGCTTGGAATTAGCATAACGAACCTCTCCGGTAGAAAAATTGACATCGACTTTCTCTAAACCGATTTTTTCTAACCTTTTTCGTACTCCTAATGCACAATTAGCACAAGTCATGCCCTCAACTTCTATTTCTTCAATTATCTCTTGCATGGTACAAAGTTAAACATTCAATTATTTAGAATGTTGTTGGATTATTTTAAAAGTAAAGAATAAATGAAGCATTAAAGGTAAACTAATACATAATATGTAGCGCAAATTGACATTTGCTGTGGAATTTTATATACAAATAAACTGGCCATATTAATTAGTGTTGACTTCATGAGTTGTAAACCAACAATTTAGCCAGCTGTTCTTTTCTTGGAATAGCTTTTGGATGTATAACAGTCAACCTTAAAAACAGAAAGATGAAAATTATAGCAAACATCGCATTGGGCACAATTTTAAGTTTATTTATATGGAGCTGTGATTCCCCAAAACAAAAAGAAGTTAAAAAAGATTCTCGAGAAAAAATAGAAGAAGTAAAAGTAGATTTTCAAATGGAAAAAAATCAATTGGAAAAAGACTTACAAAATTTGAAGTACGATATTGATAATAAATTGAAAGATATTGATGCTGAATTAGAAAAAACTTCTGGAAAAGCTTCTGATAAATTAAAACAAACTAAAGAAGATTTAATGCTTCAACAATCTGACTTAGAAAGAGTTGTAAAAGACTTAAAATCCTCTACAAAAGACAGTTGGAGAGATGTAAAAGCCGAAACAAAAAAGAAATACAACAAGCTAGAGGCATCTTTTAAGAAAACTAGAGATGAGGTTAAGGATTTTTTCACGGATTAAATTTAAATGGCCTGATTTAGTTCCGCAATTATTCCTAATTGTTCTAATTTAGTATTAAATAAAAGATGTACATTGAATTATAAATGTAACTTAATCTGAATTAACATCGATTTTTTGATAGGAAAATGGCTTGTTGGTTTCACTTTAAAGATAATTTTTTCAAATAGGTTTTGAATAGGAGAGATAATAAGAATTTCAAAAATAAACATTCATTAGAATAGTGTTTTAAACGTCTCATCATTTAGTTGAGACGTTTTTTTGTAATTTCCTTACATTATATGTAAACTTTTTATAAGTTGCAATAACCATGAGTCAATTGAATCAAAGAAAAAGAAACATTGTGAAATACCAAGTCTTATTTTAGATACCAAAACTCTTAGTATGAAAATTACTTGTATTGGTAGTATACTTCGTAAGTTGTGCCGTGTTTACAAGCCTTTTCAAAAAATGAGATTGAGAAACTAGAAGAAGAATACGTCGAAAATATTCGAAGTCCTAATTGTAGGAAAAAAGCTAACGATAGCAAATGTTTTGGCTCATAGTCTTCACCATTTTTTACATCAAATTTTAAGATAGAAGATTACTTAAAATGAACTGATGCAACTCTACCCCCTGGAAACCCTTCTTATTTTACTTATGAATTAATGGAGAAAGATAAGAAGGACAAATAGTCAATCCCAAAAGGAGGAGTTTGCAAGGACTTTTTAAGATAATATAAATAGATATATGCTAGAAATATAAACGTTGAGGAGCCTTTTTTATCGATCAATAAAGTAAGAATAAGTGCATATTTTAATAAAGTGAAGTAACAAGAAGACTAATTAAAAACTCAAAAACTCGAGTTCTTCTTTGATAATAACACATATGTGGAATATTTTGCACAGTTTTGGATGATGCATAAATTTCACAATCTTATGGTTTAATGTATTTTAGGCTTTTATATTAACTTGGCATGAGATATGCATTTGATAGATTAGTATTAACATATAAAACAAATAGATATGAAAGCATTTAAACAAAAATTTGAAGGAAATTGGAATCAAATTAAAGGTAAACTTAGAGAAGAGTATGCCGTTTTAACTGATAATGATTTAGCCTATGAAAAAGGTCAAGAGGAACAGTTGATTGGAAAAATTCAAGAAAAAACTGGAAAGACCAAAGAAGATATCATAAAGTTTATTGATAAACTATAAAATATTGATTTATTTTCTTTAGGAAAAAGCTATAGTTGCTACCTCAAAGCTATACTATAACCCTTTCTAAAAATGAGAGGTGTTTTATAATGGATAAAAGCCTGTGCTTACTATTTAAAAGTACTAAGCTTGAAGGTTAGAGAGAAAGTTATTTAGGTAAATAACAAATCTCTAGCTTCAATTACAAGATTAATTTTCTCCATTTTGAAGCACCTTTTTTATTAAGAAACAAGTTCAATAATAGGCAATTGTAGTGAAATAGTAATTATGTGTATTCCGCTCTATGAATAATGGAATTATTAAAATAAATTAATAATAATAGTATTGATTAGTAGTGTTTTGTATGTGTAGCATATTGTTTTCTATACTATAGGCGAACCAAAAAATAAAATAGAATAAAATAAAATGAAAAATACATTTAAATCTATCTTCTTCCTATCCTTATTAGGGTTTATTGGTCTGGGAGAAGCAATAGCGCAAGAAAGCAAAGCTGGAATAAAAGGGGGATTAAATTTTTCAAACTTTTACAGCGATGAAGTAGACGATCAAAATATAAGATTATCCTTACCCGGTGGAGTTTACTTTAAAGCTGCTTGAACGGAAAATTTTGCTATTCAACCTGAAGTGTTATTTACGACTAAGGGGAGTACAGTAAAATATGATTATCCTATTATTGGTAAAGGGGAGTTAACTCAGAAGTTAAATTATATAGAAGTTCCAATTATGGGGGTAATTAACATTACTCATAATTTTAATTTGCATGTAGGGCCTTATCTATCTTATTTGGTTGGCGCTAAATTGGAAAACAAATCTTCCAATAAGGATTTTGACTTTGTCAATGATTTCGATGTTGATGATTTTGAGCGAATAGATTATGGAGTAGTAGCAGGTATAGGTTTCGAAATTGAAACGCTTAATTTTGGTGCACGCTATGATTATGGAATGAATACAATTGGGAAAAGTACTAATGACTCCACTAGACCCTCTGTCAATAAAGACTTTAAAAATTCAACCATTTCATTATACTTCGGTTTATCCTTCTAACAGACAACTTTTAAAAAGAAAAATAAAAGCCTTAGTTACTAAGGCTTTTATTTTTTTAAAAAGAAGTTTATTAAGTTAGGAAATTGTATATTTGCCAACGCTAAAACTTAGCAACAGTTCTAAAAAATAAATGGTGGTTGTAGCTCAGTTGGTTAGAGCGCTTGATTGTGGTTCAAGAAGTCGTCGGTTCGAATCCGACCTTCCACCCAAATAACATTCTTCACTTTCCATTCGGAATAATTTATCCCTTTAAAATTCTTTTAAAATAAATCTTTAAATATAACTTGTGTTCTATTCTTTTTATGGAACAGAACTTAATTTAAGTAGGAAGCAGATTAGGCGGATAGTTCGACTTCACTCAGTAGAGCTATCCGTAGATCTTATTTTGTTTGATTAAAAAATTAAAACACTTTTACTAATATCATTCACCATTCTCCATTCCCCATTCATCATTCACCATTCATCATTCACCATTCATCATTCTCCATTCCCCATTCACCTTTATTCATTCTCCATTCTCCATTCACCATTCACAATCCTCAATCCTCAATCCTCAATCCTCAATCGTTCTTTCATACCAAACTTTAAAATACTCAAAAGATTTTTCTAAACGAGAGCCATACCAGCTGTAAAATTCCCCATCAACAAACTCAACTTTTGCATTTCCCACATGAGGAAGTATTTCCATTTTATGTTTTTCCTCAAAGGGAAAAGGTTCCGAAGAAAGTAAGATTAAGTCGCAAGTTTTCAGTTTTTCTAATTGTATTTCTGGATAACGGACTTGGTCTTTATAAACATTTTCAAAGTGATTCAACTTTAAAAGCTTATTGATAAAAGTATTACCACCTACTACCATCCAAGGCTTTCTCCAAATAAAATAAGCTACCTTTAAGCGTGGTTTATCTTTTATAAAGGCTTGGAACTTATGTTGAGCATTTTTTATATTTTCAACTATTTTAAAGGCCTTACTTTCAACCTTAAAAATAGATCCATATTGCTCAATCAGTTTATAAGCATCTTTAAGTTGGTTGACATCAGAAACATGTACTGGGAAATATTGGCTCATCTCTTGAACCATTGCTTGGGTATTCTCTTCCTTATTGCAAAGGATAATATCCGGCTGTAAAGCTTTAATCTTTTCCATATCCATTTGTTTAGTGCCCCCGACAATGACCGTTTTATGACGTATATCTTTTGGGTGTACACAAAATTTGGTTACTCCTACAATTTGTTTTTCTAATCCTAGGTCTGCCAACAATTCAGTTTGGCTAGGTACTAAAGAGATGATACGTTGTGGTGTTTTCGATAAGGGAATACTTCGCTGAAGTTGATCTTGGAAAATAATACTCATAATTCTTATTTAAAGATTGGCAAAATTCATGAAACTTAGGTATATTTTAATAAAACGGATGTTAACATAAGATGTTTATTTGAGTAGGAAAACAATTGAGTTACTATTTTTAAATTAAATATCTTTACCAAAAATATTTAGATGGCAAATCCAAACTTTATTGATTACGTTAAAATTTGCTGCCGCTCAGGTAGGGGAGGAGCTGGTTCTGCACATTTACATCGATCGAGAGGAAACGCAAAAGGTGGACCTGATGGAGGCGATGGGGGAAGGGGAGGACATGTAATTGTTAGAGGAAATAAACAAATGTGGACCTTGCTTCACCTTAAGTATCAAAAGCATATTCGAGCCGGACATGGAGAAAATGGGGGGGCAAGTGAAAGCACTGGAAAAGACGGAGAAGATAAAATCATTGAAGTACCTATTGGAACCATTGCTAAAGACGAAGAAACAGGAGAAAAGTTATTTGAAATTATGGAAGATGGCGAAATGCATATTCTTCTTCCTGGAGGTAGAGGCGGCCTGGGGAATTCTCATTTTAAATCTCCAACCAATCAAACACCAAGATATGCACAACCTGGGGAACCAGAAAAAGAGGAATGGAAAATCCTAGAATTAAAAGTCCTTGCCGATGTTGGATTAGTAGGTTTTCCCAACGCTGGAAAATCCACCTTACTTACGGTTGTCTCTGCTGCTAAACCAACCATAGCAAATTACCCTTTTACCACTCTTCAACCCAATTTAGGTATGGTTCAATACAGAGATCATAAATCTTTTGTCATGGCCGATATACCGGGAATTATTGAGGGAGCTCATAAAGGAAAGGGCTTGGGATTGAGGTTTTTAAGACATATTGAGCGAAATGCCGTGCTTTTGTTTTTAATTCCTGCAGATAGTGATGACATTCTCCAAGAATATGAAATCCTTTTAAATGAATTAAAAGAACATAATCCAGAACTATTGGATAAAGATAGAGTATTGGCAATCAGTAAATCAGATATGTTAGATGAAGAGTTGGAAACTGAAATTTCCGCTAAAATAGGGGATTTAGAACATATTTTTATTTCTTCTGTAGCACTTCAAAATATATCTAAATTGAAGGATATACTTTGGGAAAAAATATCCAAACACCATGATTAAAAGGTTGTCACAACTGGATCAAGAGATTTTTTTATGGTTTAATAGTCACCATAGCCCTTTCATGGATGAGGTTATGGTATTTATTTCAGGAAAATTGGAATGGATACCGCTTTATGCTTTACTGCTATTTTTTGTATATAAAAAGTACAATAAAGCAGTAGTATGGGTGATGCTTGCTGCTGCTTTGGTGGTTACTCTTGCCGACCAAAGCTCAGTGCATTTGTTTAAAGATGTCTTTCAACGTTACCGCCCTTGCCATAATTTAAATATAGGAGAATTGGTTCACACCGTCAATGGGAAGTGTGGAGGAAAATATGGCTTTGTTTCCTCGCATGCTGCAAATACTTTTGGAATTGCTGTTCTTCTTGGGTCTCTATTAAAATATCAATATAAAATTTATCCCTTGCTCTTACTTTTATTATGGGCAGGAATCGTTTCTTATAGCAGAGTTTACCTAGGAGTTCACTATACAGGTGACATATTTGTTGGGGCACTTTTAGGTAGCTTGATAGGATATCTTGTCTATCGCTTAACCTTATATACGATTCAAAAGTATCCCTTAAAATAAATACAGCTATACTCGTGCTTTTTGCTGAATTTGGAAGTCTCTTGCAGATTAAAATCACTTGGGCTGATTTGCCCTGCTGAATGTAGTGCTTAGTTGTTGAGTTTTTTCTTTTCTTCTGTTGGAAATCCAATTAAAAAGCATCTTAAGCTTAAGCCCCTTTTATTTAATCCATTAAATCTTTTATGTTTATTGAGATTCTAAAATCCGTTGATCTGTAGTTAAAATTCTCAAAGCCTACATAAACTCCGGCATTAACAAATAAAAAAATTCTATTGAGGGAATAGCCCACTTCAGAATAGTTAGACTTTCTATCGCTGGTATAAAGATGAGCAAAATGGAGTTCTTCTTTTAAATTTGTTTTGTTGAGATAGGGGAGGTGTTTTAAGAGGATAAAATTATTTTCGATTTGAAGATGTGCTTGTATATACTGTTCTCGACTGTTGTAAGCATAATAGCCCATAGTTTTAAAGCTGGATTCCTTTACCTCTGTTAAATAAAAAGGAGCAGTATTAAAACTTTTATAGTCCGAAAAACTCAACTGTTTATTATTTAAAAAACCACCGGATTCAAGATGATAAGCAATTTCATCAATCAAGTAATGGCTAAATTTTTGTTGGATAGACAATGATAAAAACTGATAATCTCCGTTGCTGTTGTACACTTCAGCTATTCCTTGCTCATAGTCCACTCCAAAGGTGGGGTATTTACTTTGAAGAGGCTTTTTGGTGTACTGGGAATTTTTATCACTAAAAGAATTATCAAACTTGTAAAATTGCCGTGGAGTATACCGAATTGAAGCGTTGATTTTAAAATTATCGTTAGGGTAAATGTTTCTTTCTAACCAATGTGGAGGATGTTGGGGAATATTGGGAGTATATTCCTTATCCAAAAAGGTAAGCCACTTTTGTTCACTGTGATTTTGCAAAACCTTTCGCTTGGAATAAGTGGCAGAAAGATCAATTTTAAACCCATTCAAAGGTTCTATTTGATGTCCTAAAGTAGCAAAATCATTTTCGTATAGCTTTTTATAATTGGAAGAGAAAGTTAGGGTGGAAAGTGTATTTATCCAATCGGGCATTTCATTAGGCTGGTTATAATCTGTGGTATTTCTTCCTATAGAACCATAAATTCTTGCTTGCAGCTGCTTGTTGTATTGGCTGAGAAAAGAGACCTTTCCCATCCACCTTTTTCTAGCAAAAGCATAGGAAATGCTAGGAGTAATCTCTAAAAATCTCGCTTGATAATTCTCCCAACGGAAATTAAAAATTTCTTTATCTAATCTCCAACCATCAACCGTATTAAAAACTCCACTTAAACCAGTAAGCAAGCCGTTAGGTTGAAAGGAAACTCTTCTTTCTTTAGTGTAGATTGAACGTTTATTAAAAAATGTTTTATTGAGGATTTTTGAAAAAGCACTCTTGGCACTATCACTTTCAAAGTTTGTATCAAAAGGGGAGCTTTTAAGGGAATCATTTTTTGCGTAAATCTCTTCTTCAGTTTGAGTTAAAGGAATGCTCCTATCAACTTCCCAAATACTGTCTTTATTGGTGTATAAAGTATCTTTCCTACGAAAAGTATAGTTGCGTTGTAGTTCATAATTGGTAAGTGAATCTGCTTTGCTTCTCTTTTCTTCTTTTTGGATTAAGCGGATAAGCTTGAAAGTTTCCCTATTGTTAAGTTCTTCTTTCTGGATTAACTTATCTATCTCTTTTTGATTTTTACTTTTGCTTACCGCTTCATTTTTTTGCAATTGTGGAGCGGCGGCATTTTCTTCGTCTTTTAGTTCTTCTTCTAGAGATGTACTAATACTAGCTCTAATTTTTTGGTCGATTTCTTCATTGGTTTCCACAGTTATATTTTTCAGTGTAGCCAAATAAAGCATATCTACTTCTAAGCCCATAAACTTGGCTAGCGCTTTTATTTGATGATTAACAGGCATCCAAACAAGCTCTTCCACTTCTTGGTATATTTGTTTGTATTGTATTTCGGCCAAGTCCTGCTCAAGGATTACATTAACTTGATTGATGTTCCATATCCCATCGTTGATATAGATGTCTCCATGCATTAAGTCATTTCCGTTTCTTCTAGGAATAATTTTTATTTTATGTACTTTAAGGCTTCCCTGATAAAAGGAATGTTGGTATTCAAATTTATAAAAGTGAAAAGCTCCTCTACTTAACGGATTAACCACACCACTACCTCCAAGATTATAAAAGTTGAGGTTGATATAGTCTGCTCCACTTCCCATAGCGTTAGAATCTTTAGAATCTTTAGAAGCTATTAAGACCTTTTTAATGGTATTGGGTTTTCTAAAAGAATACTCAACTACACTTTCCTCTACATTGCCACTGAGAATATAATCTAATTCCTCTTCCGTCAGCATTTTCTTTAAAAGCCAAGGAAAGCTTTTAAAATCAAAAGTATTTCTTAAGTATAACTTTGCAGTATAAGCTTCAATTTGATGTTTATAAAACTCAGCCATTACCGTAGCTTTTCTTATGATGTTATATGCCGGGTCTTCTTTACCAGGCGTTATGTTTACTTCTTGAAGCTGGTAGGCAACTTGTTTGAGCTTTATCTTATGAAGTTTTTTCTCTTGAAAGTTAATTTTTAACTCATTAGATTGATAGCCTAAACTTTGAAATTTTACGACATAGGTTTGACAGTTTCCCTGAATATTAAATTCTCCCAGCTCATTCGCCATTGCACTTTTTCCTAAATCTGCAATATAAATAGCTGCAAAGGGAATAGGCTCTCCTTTTGAATTGATAAGTTTCCCTTTTATTTCACATTCTTGAGCAAGGATGAAAGTAGAGGTAAAGAAAAGAAAGCAAGAAAATATAAAATTTGGCTTCATTTAAAATGGCTAAATGGCTTTATTTTCCTTCTCGTGGATTTTTCTTTTTTTAATTTTTTCAATTTGGTTGTAGTATCTTTTTAATCGCTGTTTCATGATTAAAAATCGAAAGATGCCCACCAAAGCAAAAGCCAAAGCTAAAGCTAAAGAAATATAACCTAAAATACGGAGTTTTCTAAATCCTTCTAGTTTGATTAAGGCCACACCACCAACAATAAAGTACAGTGCCGAGCGTATATAGCTAAGCATGGTGCGTTCATTGGATAAACTCGTCCTTTCTAGAGCCAAATAATCTCTTAGAATAATCTCATCTCTATTTCTAAACTTATGTGAAAATCTAAATAAGTGTTGTATTTTTCGCTTCATCATCAAAACAAAGATAATCTATAATTATAACAGTGAGTTAGATTCAAGTAGAGAATTAGATAAGTACCTTTAAAGATTGAGGAACTACCCGGATGACTATTTCTTCTTTTTGGTTTTCTTTAGGCTCTCCATCGATGTGAAATCGCTTAGGAGATTTGATTTTAATTTCTTTTGCTTGATAGCGATCGTAATATTTAGAATGCTCAATTGTTTTGCTAAAAAGTTGAAAAATAATAAAAGGAACTTCATGCGGGGGAAAAGGTTTGAGTACACCAACGTTTAATTTCCCATCAAAAAGTGAAGCCGAAGGAGCAATCCAAGCGTTATTTCCATATTGACCAGCATTGGCAAAATTGATGAGGAAGGCAGAAGTGATAATGGATTTCCCATCGATGAGTAGTTCGTATTCTTTTGCTTTATATTTAAAAAACTCTAGAGCCGAGAGTTGGATATAAGAAAGTAAACCTCTTTTTCCAAAGTTGTCAAATTCCCAACCTATTTTAGCATCAAAACCCAAACCTGCTGTAGCTAAGAAGGGAATATCGTTGAGTGTTGCTGTGTCAATGGTTTGAATTTTAAATTCCTTTATTTTATCTATAGCTAAAGAAATTCTTTGGGGAATTTTTAAATGTCTAGCGAAACCATCACCAGATCCCGTGGGAATAATCCCCATAGGAGTATCCGTGTGAATTAAAGCCTGCCCCACTTCATTTACCGTCCCATCACCACCAACAGCTATTATGGCATCTACCTTATTTTTTAAAGCAATTTTTGCTAGTGCTGTAGCATGTGCTGAATACTCCGTTATTTGAATCTCGAATTCATACTCTTCAGTCAATTTGCTTTTTATGAGTCGGATGATTTTATCTTTTTTCTTTCCCCCAGAAATAGGATTGATAATAAAACTTATTTTTTTTTTACTCATGGCATCAATTGATTGCGGTTTAATCGCTGCGTGTATGACTGCAAGATAGCTTTTAATTTTTGTTCCAAGTCCATTTGTGACTTTTTATAGGGCTCTTGGTCGATTAGGTTATTCTTTAAATCAAGGTCCTTTTTCCAATCGTAAAGCCCTACACTTTCCTTGCCGTTAAAGTGCAGACAAAAATCATCTTCAATCAGTTGATAAATTTGATTGATATAATTGATAGAAAAACCCTTATGATCTGATAATACGGATTGCCCATAAGAAAGGATTTTTCCTTCATAACCTAAGAAATCTAGGACACTAGGGTAGATGTCAGCTTGCTGGCTTACCTTTTCTATGCGTTGAGCTTCAATAAATTTTGGAGCATAAAAAATAAGCGGTACGGCATACATGCCCATGCGATTGTTATAGCTTTCAAGATAGTTATGTGCAGTATGATCAGCTGTTAGGACAAAGAGCGTGTTGTCAAACCAACTCATTTTACGAGCACTCTCAAAAAATTGAGCTAAAGCATAATCGGCATATTCTACACTTTTTAGAATAGGAAGTGGACCGCCTTGAAAGTTATTTTCATATTTTTTAGGAACTGTATATGGGTGGTGAGAAGAAAGTGTAAAAATACTAGCAAAAAAAGGCTGTTCCCCCTGCGACAAATCCTCTATGCAAAACTGAAGAAATGGCTCGTCAAAAATTCCCCAATTTCCATCATAATCTCCAGTATAAGGGTATTCATTCTTTCCAATATATTCATCAATTCCCGCCATGTTTGTATAGGAGTTGAATCCCATGGTTCCATTTTCTCCACCATGGTAAAATATAGTTCTATACCCCTTTTCTTTAAGCTTACTTCCAATGCTTTCAATGCGGTTACTAGCAGCCTTACTGCTGATATAAGCAGTATTCATTAAAGTAGGAATTCCAGATAAAATTGCTGGAAGTGCCTCAATGGATTTTTTACCATTGGCAAAGGTATGCTCTATCACCAAGCTTTTTTGAATAAGCTGATCTAAAAAAGGAGTGTAGGTTTGTTCTCCTGGGTTTAAAGCACCAATATATTCCTTAGAAAAACTTTCTAAAATCAACAAAACTACATTCTTATATTGAAATTCATGTTTAGGTTTTAATTGAACAATGGGTGAAAAATGTTTCTCCAATTCAGTTTCATCGTTAAAGTAAACCAACTGTACTATGCTGGGTTTGTTAGCAGATTTAATGATGGTAAAGGGGGTGTTTAACACCAAGGGGATATTTTTAGCTTCAGCATATCGGCTGGCTTGTATTACATTTAAAGGTTTGTATTGCAAGCCTCCTCTAAATCCTAGAACATAAAAACCCATTACAGGAATTAAATATAAAAAGATATATCGCCACTTTCCAGGCCATTTAATTTCTTGAGGTGTACTTTTAAGATATAAAAAATGGGAAAATCCCATTAGCAAAATACCTATTAAAATAAGGTGCCAGTAATCTAGAATAAAAGTGGGAATAAGATTTAAAAGGTCATTTTCTAAACCAGAGGTGATGAAAATATCTGCGGTGGTTCGTTTAAAAGTAAATTTAAAATACTCGAAATCTATACAGTTGAAAAT
>CAZKFN010000038.1:1237-1525 GCA_964552035.1 uncultured Flavobacteriales bacterium | reverse complement strand
TATGCCCAAGCTGTTGGAGATGTGAAAAAGAATAAGGGTGATTTTATATTTTGATCTGTAATCAAGGAGTAATGCAAGAAGAAAAGGAAGATATAAAATAGAAATGGTCATCCAATCGTATCGAAGTCCGCCCCAAATGTTTGTTAAGGTAATGGTATCAAAATGAGAGGAGTTGAAAAAATAAAATAAAAACCGACAAAGGCTAAAAATAAAAAAAGCTATTCCCCATTTGGCTAACCAAGAAATATAAATGTTTTTTAAAGCTTTCATTGCTCCAAAAATAATCAA
>CAZKFN010000038.1:0-1227 GCA_964552035.1 uncultured Flavobacteriales bacterium | reverse complement strand
CTTTTCAAATTACAGAATTGTTTATAAACTATGCAAAAGATAACATCTCCCTTGAAGTGAGTCGCTGTCAATTGATGAAATTCCATTATCTTTGAAACTTCAAAACAAGTAGTATGAAAACCTTTTTTCGTTTCCTTATTAGCAGGGCACTCTGGATTAATGTGTTGATTGCTTTGTTACTAATAGCGGGCAGTGTGTATGCTACTTTATCTTATTTAGAGCGTTTTACGCTTCATGGTGTAACCATTGAGGTGCCAGAATTAATTAACGAACATCTTACAGATATTGATGAAGCAGCTATAGATGGGAAATTTGAATTGGTAGTTACCGATTCCGCTTTTGATAAAAATCAAAAAGGAGGATATATTCTAGAACAAACTCCTCCAGCAGGTTTTAAGGTTAAACCAGGAAGAAAAGTTTATTTAACTATTTCAGCCTACACCCCACCTGAGGTGATGATGCCCAATCTTATTGATTTATCTTTAAGACAAGCCACTTCTTTGTTATTAACTTCTGGATTGGAGGTAGGGAAATTAGTTTATAAACCCGATATCTGTACCAATTGTGTTTTGGAACAACGGGTAAACGGTGAAAAAGTAAAGGAAGGGGACTGGGTAACAAAGGGAGATGTTGTAGATTTAATAATTGGAGAGGGCTTGGGAAATAAGAAGATACCCGTACCTTATCTTATTGATTTTACAGGAGAAATGGCAGTGGAATATTTAAAAGGACAATACCTGAATGTGAGCACGATGATTTATGACGAAACGGTGAAAACTAAAGAAGATTCATTAAATGCTAGGGTATATCGGCAAATCCCCCATTATAGTGAACGCCCTATAATGTATTTAGGAGAAACTGTTGAACTTTATCTTACCATAGATACTAATCTTATCATACATTCCGTTAGTCCTATTGACACTTTTGAGGTTAGAGACACTAATTTTAGTATTGATTAAGTTTGAATATGAAACAGCTGCTCTTATTGCTTTTTTGCTTTTCGCTTTTTACTCTACAAGCTCAAGACTACCTAAGTGTGCCTTCAAGCAACCCTTTGTTGTTTCAGGAAGCAGCAATGAAACACTTTGAGAAAAATCAGCTGAATAGAGAAAAAGCCTATGGTGAAGATATCAGAGATTCTATCATTTATTCTTTTGATACCCTTGATTTACCTTTTTTAGATGATTTCTCTAGAAACCATTTTTATAAAAACATAGAAAATATTCC
>CAZKFN010000037.1:0-18596 GCA_964552035.1 uncultured Flavobacteriales bacterium | reverse complement strand
GTATATCTCCTTAGTATTAGTATCGCAATAGCGACGGCCTTGTCATTTGGCTTTGCAGATAATTATTTTAGCATCTCTAAGAATCTAGACATTTTTAGTTCCGTTTACAAAGAACTAAATACCTATTATGTTGATGAAATAAAGCCTGGGGAGCTTATAAAAACAGCCATCGATAATATGTTAACCTCTTTAGACCCTTATACGAACTATATTCCAGAGTCTAATATAGAAGACTATCGCTTTATGACTACAGGTCAATATGGTGGAATTGGTGCCTTGATTCATCAAGATAGTATTTATGTTCGAATTTCTGAACCTTACGAAGGATTTCCCGCACAAAAAGCAGGACTTATGGCTGGAGATATTCTTTTAGAAATCGACGATAAAGATGCTACAAATCGTACTACAGAGGAGGTTAGCAAACTTCTAAAAGGACAATCTTTAAGCGAGGTGAAATTAAAAATTAAACGACCTGTTAATGATTCTACTTTTACAACAACCTTTAAAAGAGAAAATATTAAAATTGAAGATGTTCCTTATTATGGAATGATTAACGATAATACGGGTTATATCAAATTGTCTGGATTTACCAATACTGCCTCTACAGAATTTAAAGATGCCTTTAAAAACTTGAAAAAACAGGGAATGGAAAAGCTGGTTTTTGATCTAAGGGATAATGGAGGCGGACTCTTAATTGAAGCTGTAAACATTGTAAATACTCTAATCCCCAGAGGCAAGGTAGTGGTTAAAACAAAAGGGAAAAGAGAAGAATGGGACGCCACCTATGCCACTACAAAAGAGCCTTTAGATACAGAAATTCCCGTGGTAGTATTAGTAAATGAGCGTTCGGCTTCAGCTTCAGAAATTGTAGCTGGATGTATTCAAGATTACGATAGAGGAGTAATCGTTGGTAAGCAAACCTTTGGGAAAGGATTAGTACAACAAACAAGACCCTTGAGTTATAATGCTCAACTAAAGGTAACTGTTGCAAAATATTATATCCCTTCAGGAAGATGTATTCAGAAAATAGATTATTCTAATAAAAATATTGAAGGATTTGCCGAAATGGTTCCAGATTCCATGATACATTCATTTAAAACCCTCGTTTCTCAAAGAGAAGTTTTTGATGGCAAAGGCATAAAACCAGATATAGTAACCAATGATGAAAAAATGAGCAAAATTGCCATTACACTAATTCAAAAGCTCCTCATCTTTGATTATGCAACAGACTATCGATACAGGAACAAACAAGTAGCTAAAGCGGGCACATTTAGTTTAACGGATAGAGAATACGAAGCTTTTAAAAATTTCCTCGAGGACAAGGATTATAATTATCAAACCGAGAGTGAAAGATTGCTAGAAAGACTCGAAGAAGTAGCAAAAAAGGAAATGTATTACGAAGATGCCGAAAAAGAATATGAGGCATTAGAAGAGCGAATAATAAAAGATAAAAAAGACGATCTCAATAAATTTAAAGAAGAAGTTAAACAGTTATTGGAAAATGAAATCGTTTCACGTTATTACTATCAAAGTGGAAGAATTGCACAATCTCTAAGCCATGATCCTGATATTTTAAAAGCATTAGAAGTATTTGATGAAGATAATTATAAAAATATTCTAAGCGGCAATTATTAATCATAATTAATTAAGGGTGGGCATTTTAGATCGACTGTTGGGCAATACGATTCTTATCCAGTGGATCAACCACAGAAATCTCTATCTTCTTGGTTTATCCATTATTATTGTAGGATTAGCATGGTCAAATATGCTTATGAGCTTAGGGCAATTTATCCTCCTAGGGAATTTTATTGTCTAACTAAACTTAAAAGCAAAATTCAAACAATTGGTTAGCAATCCTTATACTTGGATTTTCCTATCCATATTCCTTTTGCACCTTCTTGGGCTGCTATGGACTGAAAACATAGACTATGGCATTAAAGACCTAAGGGTAAAGTTACCCCTCTTACTATTGCCAATTGTAATTGGTGGAAGTCAGTCTCTACAAAAAAGCGAATGGCAGCTACTTTTTAAAATCTATATCCTTACTTTATTGGTTTTAACCTTATTTAGCTTTCATAAATTATTGATTTTTAAAGGCATGGAGGTTTATGAAAAAAGAAATCTTTCCATTCATATTTCTCATATCCGATATGGATTAAATATCGCTTTTGCAGCTTGTTTGTTGTTGGTTAGCCAGCCCATTTTCAACATGAAAATTTCCAAATATTTTTTTGCTCTTTACTTTTTATGTTGCTTGTTAATTTTTGAATTGTATACAGGATTAATCTGTTTTATTGCCTTCTTTTTTATTTGGCTTTTTATTCAAGTTTTTGACTCCACTATAAAACAAACCAAACGATTATTTATACTTCTTCTAACTCTAGCTATTGCAACATCCGGAATTTATTATGTTATTGAGGTATATCATGATTTTGCAAGAGAGGAGCAATTAGCACCAGAAGCAAAAATTACCAAGGAATTAACCATAAATGGAAATGAATCCTGGACTCATCCTAATGATTCTAGAAAAATTAATGGGGTAAAAATACTTCGTAATGTTTCTTTTGTAGAACTTCATAATGAATGGCCCAAAAAAAGTACCATGGATCTGAAAGGAAAAGATAGAAAAGGGCAAAAATTAGAAAGAACCCTTATCCATTTTCTTACTTCTAAAGGATTTAATAAAGATTCCCTCGCTTTTCATAAATTAACCGATGAAGAAATTAAAGCCATAGAAAATGGCATTCCTAACTATAGATACATGACTTTAAATCCTATAGAAAGAAGGTTACATGCAACTTTCTATGAAATTGATTTTTATAAGAATGAAGGCTATGTAGAAGGGCTTTCGTTAATGTTAAGAATACATTATTGGAAAACAGCTCTTAAAATTATCAAAGATGCTCCTTGGTATGGTGTTGGAACTGGAGATGTAGAAACTTCCTTTCAACAAGCATATGAGCAGGCTGAGCAACCCATTAGTGAACAATATCGAAGAAGAACCCACAACCAATATTTAACATTTTGGGTTACTTTTGGTTTAGGAGGATTATTACTTTGGATCTTCTTTTTATTTTCTTCTCTTTATAAAAAGAAAGGTGATTATCAACTGATTTATCTTGCTTTTTGGATAATTAGTATTCTCTCTTTTATTCCGGAAGATACTTTAGAAACACAAGCTGGAGTCACCTTCTTTGCTTTATTTAATGTTTTATTTGTTTTGGGAATTGGGAACAATCAAGACCAAACTTCTCGATAATAAAATAAAGTTTTTTGTGCTGTAGCTGTTTTTGAAAATGCTTTTACTTTTTCTTTTGCTCCTTTAATAAGCTTTTTCTTTAATTCTTGATTTTTATAAATTTTCAAGACTGCCTGAACCAAGCATTCTACTGACTTAACTTCACATAGCAAACCAGTATTATTATCTTCTATCAACTCGGGAATCCCCCCTGCTGCTGTCCCAACTACAGGAACTCCAGCAGCAAAAGCATCTATTATGGAAGTCCCCAATCCTTCTGTTTTAGAAGTGATTAAAAACAAATCTAATTCTTTTAATATTTGAGGAACATCGGTTCTATATCCAGTAAAGAAAACTTTATCTCCTAAGCCTAATTTTTGATGATAAGTATGAATCTCTTCTTTAAGTGGTCCGTCTCCTATAATTACAAATTGAATATTATTTTCTTTTTTTAATACATCTGCAGCGGTATCTAAAAAGGTAAAATAATCTTTATGCTCAGCTAAAGCTGAAGTATTCCCAATTAAAAAAACATTTTCTGCTATTCCCAACTCCTTGCGTAAAATTCCCTTTGCTGGTGAAAACTTATCCAAATCTATTCCTGAATGTACCGTAACTAACTTACTCTTATCTTTTATGCCTTCTGCAGTAATTTTTTTAATTGTATCGCTCACACATATTATTTTTTTTATTGCCGAATGATTGTATTTCATTCTCGAGCTCCACTTTTTCTTTATTGGAAAATCTACTCTTCTTGATAAAATTAAAGGTGTTTGATTCCCCATATATGCCGCCAAAATTGCAAAAGTATGCGCATGAGCATCATGCATATGACAAAGATCTACCTCTAAAGTACGACACAATCTCTTTAATTCCGCAGCAAATTTTAAATCAAAAGCTGCTCTTTTTTTTTGAGCGAAATAAGAAATCCCATTTTTCAAACAATGAGCTTGCATTTCAGAACCTTGAGTACAAAGCACAAATTGATCTACCTCATCTTTTAACTCTTCTAATAAGTAAGCCAATTGCTGTTCTCCTCCCCTCCAACTCAAAGCAGTAGAAATATGAAGCACCTTTTTCTTCCCCATATTAAATCTTTTTACCCTCTTGGATTTTCTTAAGTTTAACATATTTCAAATAATTTGCATAAGCAGACAAGCGACTTATTGTAAACCCAGCAGTGCCGTCTAAAAAGCCTAGTTTAATAATATAAGCCTTAATAAAACGTGCCATTGGCTTTACAATAATCTTTACCCCATTCGAACGCTTACCCTTCTCAAATAGAGCTTTTGCTCCAATGCTTGAAAACTTCTCAATCTGTTGTAGATGTTGCTCTCTAGTATAAAAAGAATAATGTAAAATATCCCCTTTTAAATAGCCTATTTTAACATTTTTATCGGGAAGGTATTTATCATGAGGATTAGTGCCACCCCACTCCCCTGTTCTTCTGTCAAACAAGCGAACTTTAGCATCTGGATACCAACCTGAATGCCGAATCCACTTTCCACAATAATTGGTGAGACGATTCATTTTATATGCCGAATATTCCCAGTTATATTTAGCAGCTTTTACTTCCTTTATTAAAGTATTATCCAATGCCTCATCAGCATCTAAAGATAAAATACAATCATATTGAGCCTGATCTTTTGCCCAGTTTTTTTGTTGAATATGTCCCTCAAATGCATGAGTTATAAAACGAACCTTATATTTTCTACATATTTCTTCTGTCTTATCCGTAGAAAAAGAATCTACCACTAAAATTTCATCAGCAATCCCTTGAACAGATAATATACAACGTTCGATGTTTCGCTCTTCATTAAAAGTTATAATTACAACAGATAGTTTTATTGGCATTTTACAAAATAACAAATTAATATTTCTGAAAGCTTACCTTTGGTGCAAAAATCAGCAAAACTTTTTTATGCTTTATATCGTTCCAACACCCATCGGCAATCTCTCTGACATCACCTTTAGAGCAGTAGAAGTTCTTCAATCGGTTGATACTATCTTATGCGAAGATACAAGAACTAGTGGGAAGTTATTAAAACACTATGATATTAAAAAACCATTACAAGCTTATCATTTACATAATGAACATCAAATTGTAGCTCAAATCAGTGATAGGATTCAAGCTGGAGAAAATATTGCCTTAATCACCGATGCTGGAACGCCTGGAATTTCTGATCCTGGTTTTTTATTGATTAGAGCATGTATAGAAAAAGGAATTCAAACGGAAACTTTAGCAGGTGCTACCGCTTTTGTCCCTGCTCTTGTCAACTCTGGATTACCTTGTGATAAATTTGTATTTGAAGGGTTTCTTCCTGTTAAAAAAGGGAGACAAACTCGCTTAAAACTCCTTGAAAGTGAAGAAAGAACTATCGTATTTTACGAATCACCCCATAGGATTTTAAAAACTTTAAGACAATTACAAGAGTTTTGGGGAGAGCGCAACGCTTCGATTAGTAGAGAGATTTCCAAACTTCATGAAGAAACCGTAAGAGGAACTTTTAATGAGCTCATAGAATACTATGAAAATAATATAGTAAAAGGAGAGTTTGTCCTTGTTGTCAAGGGTAAATCTAAAAAGTAAAAGCACTTTTAAACATCCTTAATTCCTCTTCTAAAGTTAGAGCATTAGCAGCAAAAAATGCATTAATCTTTTCTGAAGGCTCAACTTTTAATCCCCTCATCTTCATATGTTGATTTACAAAAATCATTTCTAAGTCTGGGTAAAGTTTCCTCAATACTTCCACAACACTTCCAATGGGTAAATTTTTATCAACCAAATTATAAGTTCCACTTGCTATTCCCTCTTCTATTAAGGACGATAAAGCTAAAGCAACTTTATCGATATGAATAAAAGGACGATGTTGTTCACCTGTGCCATTAATCGTGATAAGCCCATTAAAGTTAGCTTCAAACATAAAGCGATTAATTACTGCATCAAAACGCATGCTTCTATTGTAACCATAAACATTCCCGCATCGGATGATATAACAGTTTTCAAGTTTAGGAATCATTCGTTTAATATGTTTTTCTCCACTTAGTTTAGAAATACCATAATAAGTTTTAGGCTGTGGAGTATCTTTTAAAGTACACACTCCTTCAGATGCCCCATAAACTGAGGCGCTGCTAATGTATAGTAATTGTTTTACCGAGGGAGTAGCTTCAATAGCATAAACAACTTCAGCTGTACCCCAATTGTTTATTTGTTCATACAAATGCGGGTTTTGATTGGCAAAAGGAGTTGAAACATCTGCAGCTAAATGATAAACTGTATGAATACCTTTTAAAGCTTTTCTGAGTTTTCTAGAATCGAGCAAATCTCCTTGAACAAATCTTATCTTTTGAGAATTAAATTTTTTTTCACCCATAAAAAAATGGCGATTTTTTCTACTCAAATTATCATAGACGATAAGTTCAGAAATTTTTGAGTTTGTATTTAATATATCGATAAGAGATGTGCCTATATAACCGGCACCTCCAGTGAGTAATACTTTCATTTTTTACTTATTAAATCTGTATGTAAACCACATTCGTCAATTTTTAACCCATACCAACGTGCCGTTCGCTCATCTGCTCCTATCGTTGGTTTTTGCGTACAGGGTTCACAACCAATACTCAAATAACCTTCTTTCTCCAAAGGATGCGCTGGTAAGTTAAATTCCTTTCTATATTCCAATATATCTTTAGAAGTCCAGTTTAACATAGGATGATAACGCTGAGCCCCTTGGGGTGTCATTTCAAAAGTATTCATTCCCGCTCTGTTGGCGTTTTGATCAGCTCGAATTCCATTTATCCAAACATCGTATTTCATCAAAATTGGCTCTAAAGGCAAAACTTTATTAATGTAGCAACAATAAGCCGGATCTGAAACAAAAAGCAAATTGCCATTCACATCTCTTTGTTGTATTTTAGGAATAGGAGATTCCAAACCAATTATTTTTAAATCCAAAAGCTCCGCTAAAGTATCTTTAAATTCCAATGTTTCAGGAAATAAATAACCGGTATTGAGATAATAAATTGGAATACTTTTATCAATTTGACTGATAATATGTAAGAGTGGTATACTATGGGTTTGAAATGAGGAAGTAGCAAAAATAGTCTTCCCCTCCTCTTTTAATCCTTCAATAATCACTCTAATTTCTGCTAAATTTTTCATATGCAACTTCTCAAACTTATTAAACGCCTACAATTTAAAAAAGGTTTAACAAATAAACTTAAAATTAGATATTCATGTCCAAATATATTAATAAAGTTTCCCAATTGTTATATTTCTGAAAAATATAACAACGAATTGGTTGGTTTAAGCTCTTTATATTTTCACTTTTCCAATATTCTAAATTCGTATCTTTATCCAAGTATATGGAAAAGCGTTGGAACATTATTGCTGCTGCTGATGAACAAAAAATAAAAGCACTTTCAGCAGAACTTAACAATTTAGATTTAACCCTAACAAACATCTTAATTCAAAGAGGTGTTGACACTTTCGACAAGGCGAAAAGTTTTTTTAGACCATCTTTAAATGAGTTGCATGATCCTTTTTTAATAAAGGATATGGACAAAGCAGTTGAACGATTGAAAGCAGCTGTTGACAAAGGGGAGAAAATTTTAATCTATGGAGATTATGATGTAGATGGGACCACCTCAGTAGCTTTGGTTTACTCCTTTTTAAAAAACATTCACAACCAACTTGATTATTATATCCCCAATAGATATACAGAAGGCTACGGAATTTCTATTCAGGGTATTGATTATGCAAAGGAAAATGATATTTCATTAATTATAGCACTAGATTGTGGAATTAAAGCTATTGACAAAGTTGCTTATGCCAACGAATTGGATATTGACTTTATCATTTGCGATCATCATAATCCAGGTCCGGAAATTCCAGATGCAGCAGCAGTATTAGATCCCAAACGAAAAGATTGTTCTTATCCTTTTAAGGAATTGTCCGGCTGTGGCGTGGGTTATAAATTGATGAATGCCTATGCCATTAAATACGATTTAGGCTATGATAATTTATTGGATAAATTGGATTATTTAGCTGTGAGCATTGCTGCAGATATTGTCCCAATAGTGGGAGAAAATAGAATCTTAGCTTATTACGGTTTAAAAAAATTCAATCAATTCCCTCAGTTAGCTTTTAATGCCATGTTGCAAACAGCTGGTCTTAAAGAGAAAACTGGTATAACAAAGAATCCTTCACCTCTAACCATAACCGATTTAGTCTTTAAGATTGCACCGAAAATTAATGCAGCAGGACGAATGAAAAGCGGCAAGGAAGCTGTGGACTTATTGCTAGCAAAGAATGTAGAAGATGCTATGAATTCTAGCACTTTAATCAACGATTATAATATTGATCGTAAAGTTGAAGACCAAAAGATAACTTCAGAAGTACTTTCTATTATTGCCAACGACAAAAAGCTTTTAAAACAAAAAACAACTGTTTTATATCATAAAGATTGGCATAAAGGCGTACTAGGAATTGTAGCATCTCGTTGTATAGAAACTTATTATCGACCAACGATTATCCTAACTGAAAGCAATGGAAAAGCTAGTGGCTCTGCTCGCTCTGTTAAAGGGTTTAACATTTATGAAGCCTTAGAACAATGTGAAGATTTATTAGAACAGTTTGGTGGACATAAATACGCTGCGGGAATGTCCTTAAAAATAGAAAACATCCCAGCCTTTCAAAAGAGATTTGAAGAAGTTGTATCCAATAGCATTCCCGAAGAATTATTAACTCCTGAAATTCTTATTGATTCTGAGCTTCCTCTAAATTCCATTAATGAAAAGTTTTATGGTGTTTTAAAACAGCTTGCTCCCTTTGGGCCTGGAAACATGACTCCTGTCTTTTTGAGTTCCAACTTAAAAGTTGAAGGAAATGCTCGTCTTTTAAAAGATAAACATCTTAGCTTTTATGTCGTTGATGCTAATGACCCTCAATTTAAGTTCAAGACCATTGGTTTTAACCTCAAAGATAAATACGATATTATAAATCGTGGAAATACCTTTAAGATGACCTATTGCATTGACACTAATTATTGGAATGGGAAAACAACTTTACAGCTGAGAATTAAGGACATAAAAGCCATGGAGAACTAGGCTGCATTTATTCTTTTTCTACTTAAAACCTCAATGATTCTCATAAATTATGGCTGTGCAAAACATAAGTTTTTTTAATTTTTTGGCTGATGAAATCAAACAAAATAATTGTGCATTTTACACACTTTTTTAAGGCAAAACCCATTTATTGCATATATTTAAAAAAATAAACAAACCTTTATCTCACTAATTTTTCTACTTTTACTACTTCATCTTTATAAAGTACGGTAAAAAAATAAATGCCTGAAGAAGATAGTAAATCCCCTAAATTCACTTCTGAGTCCAGTGGTGCCGATTGAATTATGCGTCCTTTTACATCGAGAAGTTGATAGGTATAGGCAGAAAAATCCCTTACATTTAAAATTTGTACGGCAGTTTTTTCGTTAATCGGATTGGGAAAAATCAACACTTCAACATTTTGTTTTTCCACCTTGGGAATCGAAACAGTTTTTACTATCACTTCAAAATAATCATTATAGCTGCTATAACAAGCATGTTCATCTTTAATGCTGCAATGATAAATCATAGTTGTATCTGGCCAAACTGAAGGTCCCGCATCTGTACTGTCAGATATGTTGTAATTGGGACTCCAACTATAGGAAAGAAGTCCAACTCCCCCTCCCCGTGCTCGTGGATATCTTTACAGTATCACCTTGCATGATTTCTACAGAATTTTGATTGGGAAGTATAGAAAATTTTGAAAAAGTCAACTTTATACTATCCCTACAATGTACTACATCGTTCGTATCATAAGCTTCTAAAAAGAAAGTGACTTCATCTCTATTATCCGCAGCGGGAACCATAACTAGCTTAGTTTTAAAATGACTTGTGTCTTCTAAAAAATCAGAAGCCGTAAATGTAGATACTCCCGCATACTGATATTCACATATCCAACGAAATTTTAACGTGCTATCACCGGCAAATGAGGCTTTAAATTCCATTGTATCTATCTCATTGTACTTATCAATACAAACTACAAGGTTTTTCCCGGCATCAAGAGTGCATTGAGCATCTAATTGAAAAGAAATTATTAATAAAAGAGAAATTATAATTACTTTACATTTAGATATAATTATATTAAAAAATTCCGGCATTTTTTATTTCATTTTATTTTAGAATAATAAAAGTTTTGGATTGAATAATAGTTCTGTTGGTGCAGTTGGAAATGATTTTTCAACCAATCCAACTTCATCAATAACTTGCTGCATAATATCATAAGAGAAATACTCAGAAGTTTGCAATAAATCAATAAAATCTTCTTTAGAGAAATCAGATGGTATTTCAATATGCTTTACATTAAGATAATATAAGTAATTGCCTTCTTTATTTGGATAACAATTTAATTCATATGAAAATACAAACCCTGAAGATATTAAAAAAATAAATAAACATGCGTATATTACGCATAAACTTAATTTTAAAAACACAAATTATTTAAATATAGAACAAACACACAATTTAATTTTGTTAATTTAAACTTATTTGTCATAATTAATTTCTTATTATATATTCGCCAACTGGATTTTTTCTAATTATTTGATTTAGTTATTTAGTTTTTGTCTTTTTAAACAATCTCCCGCTCATAGAGTATTCTAAACAAAAAAAGGTAGGTATTAAAAAGCTTAACCCTACCCTTTTTGCAATAAACTTAAAATAAAAAACTAAACTTTTCCTAAAGCTTCTTTAACAGAAAGCTCGATGAACTCCCCAATGTTAGGATGTGGCAACAAAGTTTTTCCATCCCATTTATATTCTAATCCTTCCAACCTTTTTACATATCTTTCTTCAACTCCACCTTGAGATAATAATAAAGGAATAACTATAACCTCTCCATTCTTACCTGCTTGGTATACAAGTGTTCTCAATTGTTCTTTTGCTTGATCATAAATATCTTGATTGGCATCATCACGAACTGTTAAACCAAATATTTGCTTAAAAGCATCTCCTTTCTCTGCTTGTAAATCGCGAATTTGATCGGCTATTTTATCTATTTCTTTTATCCAATTTTTATTGTCTTCCTCATCATTAGGTCCATGAGCAACAATCAAAATTGTTTCATTAGCTGGATTTTCACTCAATTCATTGATTCTATCAAAAACCGTTTTGGCAACTAATGGATGTGAGTTCAACGGTTTGGTCAAAATTATCTCAGCAGTAAACTTTAATTGCTCTAAATCTACTTCTTCATCAGAATGATGATCGTGGTTAGAATGGTCATGCATCGCATGGCCTCCACCATGGCTATCAGCAACCGCATCAACTGGTGGATGATGCATAAGCATTGGGGGATCGGCTAACTTATCTCTCAAACCTAAAAGGTATTCATTTTGACGAATTATTGGACTATAGGAAGAAATAAATAAAGGTACAACTACTATTTGTTTTACTCGATGAGCCTCAAGTTTGTCAATACCTTCTTGCATGGTTTCTGGGTTAGCCATTCCAAAAGCCACCTCAACATAATATTCCTCTTTAAGATGTGAAATGGCTTCTTTAACAGTTTCATCCCAACTCATATATTTCCCTCCATGAGCAAGAATTAATACACCCACATCTTTCTTTTTATTTGGAGTAAAAGAATAACCAAAGTTTGCTATACTAACTGCCAAAGCAAACAATAATAACTTCCGCATAATTCTTATTTTTCTTTTAATTTAGGCTGCAAAGATAACACTATTTAGAACAATTATAAATAAGAGATGTTGTTTGATGTTCCTAAGAAATGGGCAATGGTAATTTCCTATCAACCAATATTCTACAAAACTTAATTCGGATTTAGGTCAGTTTTATACCAGCAAAAATAGTCTAGTATTTTTTATAAAAGAGAGCAAAATGGCATTCAAATTATCACTATCCCTAAATTAAGGTAGCTTTAAACTAGTATATCTTACTCTTAAATCCTGTTCAATTGCTCAACCAAGCCATCAAAAGTCTGAGGGTTGGCAATACTATCAACCCTGAGTTTTAACTTATCTGCCAAGTTGGCAAGGGTAGTGTTTAAATAAATCAACTTTTTATTTTGTAATTTATACTTACTATTATGGAAATTAGCTGCAAAGGATTTTACAGCTTCTTCAGAGATAAAAACAATATAATCTATATCTGTTTGTAGGTATTGTATAAATTGATTTGAAGGATAACTTATTTCCACCTTATCATATATTGGAATGGAGTGGGTGATAGCTTTACGTGTTTGAAATGCATTAAAAAACTCATTATTATCTTTTAAAGATTTGGGAATTAATACATATTTTCCTTCTATATTCAAATCCATATCTCTTGCCAAAACAAGAGGATCTTCTTTAATAGGTACAAAATTTGTTCTAAAGCCAATTTGTTCGAGTGCCGTTTTTGTTTTATCCCCTACTGTAGCAATCTTAAGTTTGGGAAAAAAATAAAATTTAACCCCTTTTTCTTCCGCTAGTTTAAAAAAGAAATATACTGTATTAGGGGAAGTAAAAATCAACCAATCGTAGATTTCAAACTGATTTAAAGCAACATATAAATCTTCTAACTCATCAATTTCTTTTAAATTAACCATTGGAAGATAAAGTGCTTGTGCACCTTTACTTCTAATTTTCCTAGTTATCTCTTGCAATTGGCTTTCCTCTTCTGTCAATAAAACTTTTTTCCCTTTTAGCATGTATTGTTTTTTTAAAACTACAAACATCATTAATAAAAATGGTATCAATTAAAATACCTGAGCACAAAATTTTCTATATCTTAGTTATTAGATATTAAATGACAAACCTTTTTTGTTTTAAAGTTGTTATATGAGCTCGCCGTATTTACAAAAAGGTTTTTTGATAAAAGGAATTAAGAAAATAATCCCATAATAATTTTAAGTCTTTAAGCTTAATATAAATATTTGTGAAGCACAATGCCAAAATATAAATTGTTGAAAAATAAATTTAAATATAGAGTCAACCTTTGATGGAGTCAAGCCTATAAAATGAAAAATGTATTGTTGAAAATTACCCTGAGGAAACTAAAAAATTAACTATATACATCCCTATCTTAGTCAAGTTAATTAACTATTAATTTTCTCTCTTGAGAGACAAAGCCAATTTATTGAATATGAAAGAAACAGCCCCGAAAATAGAATTTGAAGTGAATGATGAAGTAAGTATAGAGGCACCTCAAAATGACGAAATGCCCAAAATTTTTACCTACGATGAAGCTGTAAATGCAGCAGCGATTTATTTTAAAGGAGACGAACTTGCAGCGAATGTATGGGTCAATAAATATGCACTAAAAGATTCAGCAGGTAACATTTATGAATCCACTCCCGATGCTATGCATTATAGAATGGCTAAAGAGATTGCACGAATTGAAAAAAGATATCCAAATTCTCTAAGCGAAGAAGAGATTTTTAACTTACTAAAGGAATTTAAATACATTGTTCCCCAGGGTGGTCCAATGACTGGAATCGGTAATCCTTATCAGATTGCATCTTTATCCAACTGCTTTGTAATTGGCAACAAAGGAGATTCAGATTCTTATGGTGGAGTTATGAAAATTGATGAAGAACAAGTACAGCTTATGAAAAGAAGAGGCGGTGTCGGGCACGACCTCTCTCATATTCGCCCTAAAGGGAGTGCTGTGATGAACTCAGCTTTAACCTCAACTGGAATTGTCCCATTTATGGAGCGTTATTCCAACTCTACTAGAGAAGTAGCACAAGATGGAAGACGTGGTGCGCTTATGCTGAGTGTTTCCATTAAACATCCAGATGCAGAAGGTTTTATTGATGCAAAAATGGATGGCACAAAGGTTACCGGTGCTAATGTATCTGTAAAGATAACAGATGACTTTATGAAAAGCGTAATTAACAATCAGCCATTTATTCAACAATACCCTATTCATAGTGAGCAACCAAAAGTTAGTAAAGAAGCGGATGCTAAAAAATTATGGGATAAGATTGTTCATAATGCTTGGAAATCTGCCGAACCAGGGGTTCTATTTTGGGATACAGTAATCAATGAATCTATTCCAGACTGTTATGCTGATCTTGGCTTTAAAACCGTTTCAACGAATCCCTGTGGAGAAATCCCTCTTTGTCCTTATGACAGCTGTCGTTTGTTAGCTATTAATTTATTTAGCTATGTTGATAATCCATTTACTCCAGAAGCAAGTTTTAACATGCCAAAATTTAAAAAGCATGTTGCTTATGCACAAAGAATAATGGACGACATTGTAGATTTAGAAATGGAAAAAATTGATGCTATTCTCGACAAAATTGAAAATGACCCTGAGAACATTGATGTTAAAAGAACAGAATTAAATCTTTGGAAAAAAATTAAACAAAAATGTATTGAAGGTAGAAGAACTGGAGTAGGAATCACCGCTGAAGGCGATATGTTAGCTGCTCTTAACAAAAGATATGGAACAGATGAAGCACTTAACTTTTCTGTTAAAGTACATAAAACCTTAGCTTTAGAAGCTTATCGCTCTTCTGTAGAAATGGCTAAAGAAAGAGGAGCTTTCCCGATTTATGATGCCATACGAGAAGAAAAAAACCCAATGATTAATCGTATTAAGGAAGCGGATCCAGCACTTTACGACGATATGACCCAATATGGAAGAAGGAACATCGCCCTCTTAACTATTGCACCAACTGGTACAACAAGTATAATGACCCAGACTACTTCTGGAATTGAACCTGTATTTATGGTTTCGTATAAAAGAAGAAGAAAAGTAAATCCTAATGATAAAAGCAGTAGAATTGACTTTGTAGATGAAGTTGGAGATGCTTGGGAAGAGTATAATGTTTTCCACCATAACTTTAAAATATGGTTAGAAACTCAAGGGTATAACCTCGATGAAGTTGCTGCTTTATCAGAAGAAGAATTAAATGAAATCATTGAAAAATCACCTTATTACAAAGCTACTGCAAATGATGTGGATTGGGTGAATAAGGTTAAAATGCAAGGTGCTATCCAAAAATGGGTTGACCACTCTATTAGTGTTACTGTTAACGTTCCCGAAGATATCTCTGAGGAAATGATTGGTAAAATCTATCAAACTGGATGGGAAAGTGGCTGTAAGGGAATAACGGTTTATCGAGATGGTTCACGTTCTGGCGTTCTTATTAGCAATGATAAAAAGGAAGCTGAAAAAATTTCCTTTATGGAAACTCAAGCTCCAAAACGTCCAAAAACTTTAGAAGCAGATATTGTTAAGTTTAACAACAACCAAGAAAAATGGATTGCTGTTGTTGGGTTATATGAAGGTAGACCTTATGAAATTTTTACCGGTAGAGCTGAAGATTCATTTGCGATTTTAAGTCAGGTTGACAAAGGCTGGGTGATTCGCAACAAAAGTGAAGACGGAAGAGCAAGATATGATTTCCAATATGAAGATAAAGAAGGCTATAAAACAACCATTGAAGGGCTTTCAAGAACTTTTAATGAAGAGTATTGGAATTATGCTAAATTGATTTCTGGTGTTTTACGCCATGGAATGCCACTTGCTTTTGTGGTAGAAATGGTAGCAAACCTACACTTAAATGATGAAAGTTTAAATACTTGGAAAAATGGAGTTCAAAGGGCTCTTAAGAAATATATTCCAAATGGTACTAAAGCAGAAGGACAACTTTGCCCAGACTGCGATGAAGAAGATACCCTTGTTTTTAAAGAAGGCTGCCTAACATGTTCCAACTGTGGATATAGTCAATGTGGATAGTTGATGAATTTACTTCAAACATTAAAAGCCTCTGTTTAAATTTAAATAGAGGCTTTTTTGTACTTACCTTTACACTAGTATGACAAATAAAAGGTATATATTTTTAATTCTTCTTTCTACTTTACTCATTACTGCATGTAAAAACAATACTCACACTTATAAGCGTAAGAAAAAAAAAGATTGTGATTGCCCTAGCTGGAGTATGAATAAAACTATACCTTCTATGGATAAGCGAAATTATATCCACAACTAGAATAAAACATATCTAACGACTTTTAAGGAACAAAATAGAATATTCTCATTTGTCAAACCACATAGACACTTAGAAAAAGAACTATGCTGCTATGTGGTATAAAAACAAGTGAATCAAATAAAAATACACAAAAATATTTTTAAAGAAAAAGGGTTTTCGGTAATATAATCAGAAGCCCGAATAAATTGGTGAAGTCTATTAAATGTATTCATCCCAATATTATCCGTGATAACGAAATAAAATTAGATGAATTAAAAGCAGTTTTAGATCTATCCATAGACGAAAAATCCAAGAGTTGTTGGATAAAAGGGTTTCCTATTCTGCTATTGGAAGAATTTTGGGTGTTCATCGATTGACGGTATCATCATTTGTTCAACGCCACAATTTATAGAATCGAGATAAAGCTGGACAAATATGAAGTTGCACTTTAAAAGTGTCTGAAAAACAATAACAATTATTTTAATTCTTCTGATATTTCATTACATTTGGACGGATTTAAACTTCAACTTTAAAAATGTCTGAAAAAAAAGAGTTTATACCCCGGCAATTGAGCAAAGAGTTAATACGGCTTTCCGCATTATATGCCGTTGTGGTTGTTACAGGACCCAGGCAGTCGGGCAAAACCTTTTTGTGTAAACGTGTATTTTCTGATTATCATTATATTAATCTTGAAAATCCAGCTGTAAGAGAACAGGTTTTAACGGCACCAAAGGCTTTTTTAGAACAATATGCAAATGGATTAATCATAGATGAAGCCCAACATCTTCCGGAATTGTTTTCTTATATTCAGGTCGTTGTAGATGAACAGGAACAAGCTAAATTTATATTGACCGGTAGTAGTAACTTCACTTTATTGCAGAATATTACGCAATCTTTAGCCGGTAGAGCAGCGATTTTGACTTTACTGCCCCTTTCCCTACAGGAAATTGGTTCGGAGATTAATAATGATACGAATACCTTGCTGTTGAATGGCGGGTATCCTGATGTTTGGGCAAAGAATATTCCGGTGCAAGATGTGGCTCAAAACTATTATAACACGTATGTAGAACGTGATGTACGCCAACTTTTAAATGTAAAAGATATTATTCGTTTTCAAACTTTTATTCGACTTTGCGCAGGTAGAACAGGTACAGAATTTAATGCTTCCGCATTATCGAATGAAGTCGGTGTATCCGTTCCTACAATCCAAGAATGGTTGAGCGTGCTTGAAGCTTCTTATGTGCTTTTTCGTCTCCCGCCTTTTTTCAGAAACATAGGAAAAAGATTGGTGAAGTCGCCTAAAATTTATTTCTACGATACCGGTTTGGTATGTTTTCTATTAGGGATAGAAAATGAACAACAATTGGCTACGCATCCTTTGCGGGGAGCCATTTTTGAAAATATGGTGGTATTGGAATTTTTTAAAAATCGCTATCATAGCGGTAAAATGCCCCGTTTTTATTTTTACAGGGATAAATCGCAAAACGAAGTGGATTTGATTGCAGAGCGTGGAACACAACTGTATGCTTATGAAGTCAAATCGGCTAAATCCTTTACGAAGGGCTTTGTGAAAAACTTAAACTATTTCCGTAAAACAGCCGGTGATGATGTAGTTTCTACACAGGTAATCTATGATGGAGAACAGGATATTGATACGTCTGAAAATGGGATGCTTAATTTCAGAAATTTAAAATTTAACGAGTAAAAAAAATGGCAAATAACTTTATTACCAATAAAAAACACTAAGAGGAAGAATAAATACTTTGATTTCTATTAGTGATGAGTTGAAGTTCTTAATAGGTTTTTTCTATTTCAACGGTTGGGAGGAGATTTATAAAAGTTTGCTGAGAAAACCGGAACAGAGGTTGAAAATATTGGTGGATTTGCAAGTATTTCAGCATGCCGGAAGTATTGTTGAATATGCTGAAAATTTAGAAGAAGGATTTTCTAACGATGAGGTGTCTTAAAACTATCTAGTTTCACTCGGATTTGCTTTGAATAATGAAGAAATGGATACGGAAGAATTCTACAATCAAATAGGTTTTCTTGTGCTGATGATTGAAGAAGATAGATTGGGAATATGTAAAACAGAAAACTCATCTGCGTCAATCTGCGCTATCTGCGCTATCTGCGGGCAATCCCTCTATAGAAGCTTTTTCTCCCGCGGATACCGCTGATACCCGCTGATTTATTTATTGCATTAATCAACGGAAAACTCATCTGCGTCAATCTGCGCCATCTGCGGGAAACCTCCCTATAGAAGCTTTTTCTCCCGCGGATACCGCTGATACCCGCTGATTTATTTATTGCATTAATCAACGGAAAACTCATCTG
>CAZKFN010000036.1:12981-19472 GCA_964552035.1 uncultured Flavobacteriales bacterium | reverse complement strand
CAAAAGATTGCCCGATTACTTCAAAAAGAAATCGGAGAAATCTTCAACAAAAAAGAAGTTAGCCTTTTACCAGGCACTTTAATTTCTGTAACACAAGCAAGAGTTAGTCCAGATTTGAGCGTTGCAAAGTTTTATTTAAGTTTATTCCCTGCAAAGGATAAAAAGGAAGCTCTAGAAAATATTCAAAAAAAGAGCAGTGAAATACGTTACGTATTAGGGAAACGAGCTGGAAAACAATTACGGCATATTCCAGAATTATATTTCTATCTCGATGACTCGTTTGATTATGCCGAAAAAATTGATCAGCTCTTAAAGTAAAACCGTGAAATTTCCCTTTTACATAGCTAAACGTTATTTAGTTTCAAAGAAATCTCATAATGCTATCAACATTATTTCATGGATTTCAGTGATTAGCGTTGCTATTGGAACATTTGCTTTAGTTGTTGTTCTTTCTGCTTTTAATGGTTTGGAAAGTCTAGTGGAATCCCTTTATGAAACCTTTGATTCTGACATAAGAATAGAACCTAAAAAAGCTAAGGTTTTTAATGAAGATCTTATTGATTTTGAAGCAATCCAAAACACTAAGGGAGTTGAGAATTACAGTAGAGTTTTAGAAGAAATATGTGGAGTTCGCTATCAGCAACAACAAACAGTAGCGACAATAAAAGGGGTGGAAGATTCCTTTTTAGAAATGAGTTTATTGGACAGTATGATGATTGATGGAGAAGCCCTACTTATGAGAAATAATATTCCCTATGCCATAACCGGATATGGAATTGCAGCTTCTTTGGGTATTTATGGTAGCAAATCAGCAGAAAATATCAGTATTTATGCTCCCAAGCGGGGAAAGGTAAAAGGAGGTGTAGATCCCATGCAGAATATCTATAGTAAGATGATTGCCTCTGCTGGTGTTTACTATATTAGTCCAGATTACGACAATAAATACATCGTAGTACCTTTAAGCTTTGCTCGAGATTTATTAAAATACGATACTGAAATTTCTGCATTGGAAATTACAGCCGCCCCAAGAACCGACCTCAATCTTTTAAAAAATGAATTGACAAATTTAATGGGAGAAGATTTTAAGGTCAGCAATCGCTATGAGTTTAACGAACTGATGTACAAAACCAATAAAACTGAAAAATGGGTAGTTTTTTTAATTCTCCTTTTTATCTTAATCATTGCCGCATTTAATATTCTTAGTTCACTTAGTATGCTTATCCTTGAAAAAAGAAAAGACATTGGCATTTTAAAAAGTATGGGAGCGAGATATTCTTCTATCCGAAAAATCTTTTTTATAGAAGGATTATTAATTAATCTCAGTGGTGCATTAAGTGGAATCTTTTTGGGTGTTCTCTTAGTTCTAATACAGCAATATATTGGTATTCTCCCTTTAGAAGGCGGCATAGTCGAATATTATCCAGTGAAGCTAAAGGTTTCTGAATTATTTTACATCCTTTTCACAGTGATTGTTATAGGACTTTTAACGTCTTGGTATCCTGTAAGGAATTTAACTAAAGTTAAAATTTAATCAAGTAGTAGTGTTTAATAAACTGATTTTCCAACTAAAAAACTGAAACCAACAACTCCTCTTCAATTGCATTTCTAATATCTGCTAAGGTTTCCAGCAGATCATCTAAACTATCAAGAGTGACAAGCTTAGACCTATATTCCTTAAAGTGTGATATCCCCCTAAAGTAATTCCCATAATGTCTACGCATTTCTAAAACACCTAACTTTTCTCCTTTCCATTCAACCGACATTTTTAAATGACGCTCAGCAGCATCCAGCTTTTCATTTAAACTTGGCAAAGGTATTTTATCGCCTGTCTGCAAATAATGCTTGATTTGTTTAAAAATCCATGGATTACCAATGCTCGCTCTACCGATCATTAAACCGTCAACCCCGTATCGATCTAGCTTTTCTTTGGCCACTTCTGGACTTGATATATCCCCGTTACCAAAGACAGGGATGTGCATTCGAGGGTTATTTTTAACTTCACCTATTAAAGTCCAATCCGCTTCACCTTTATACATTTGTTTACGAGTACGTCCATGAATAGATATGGCCTGTATTCCTACATCTTGCAATCGTTCAGCAACTTCTACTATATGTTTGGAGTTATCATCCCAGCCCAATCGAGTTTTAACAGTTACAGGCAAAGAAGTAGACTGAACTATTTCAGCTGTCATTTTTACCATTTTAGGAATATCTTGTAGTATTCCTGCTCCAGCGCCTTTACAAGCAACTTTCTTAACTGGACAACCATAATTAATATCAATAATATCTGGTTTTGCTGCTTCTGTAAGTTCAGTTGCTTGCCTCATGGATTCAATCTCATTTCCGAAAATTTGAATGCCTATAGGCCGTTCATATTCAAAAATATCTAATTTTTGAATACTTTTTGCTGCATCTCGAATTAATCCTTCTGAGGAAATAAATTCAGTGAACATCAAATCAGCTCCTTCTTCTTTGCAAAGCCTACGAAAAGGTGGATCACTCACATCTTCCATAGGTGCAAGAATCAAAGGATATTTTCCTAAATCGATATTTCCTATCTTTGACACTTCAATAATTTTCACACAAAATTAAGAATTAATAAAACGTCAATATTGATACACATCGAAGGAAAAATTTCCAAGCTGCTAATTCTAACAGGACTTTGTCTTCTTTTCGGAGGAATATTTGCTCTAGGAGGAATAGCATTAGCCAAAGTTATTTATGGGGTTTCCATTCAAGAAGTAACAGACTTAATGAATATCGACAAGCAAGCTCAGAATATTCAAGTATTAAAGTTCTTACAAATTTTCAATACCCTTGGAATATTCCTTATTCCTTCTTTTCTTTTTATGTTCCTTTTTATTAAAAACCCCTTACAGGAAGTTGGACTTAAGAAATCAATAGATTTCACTAATATTATTGGGATAATCTTATTATTTATAACCCTTATTCCATTAATTAATTATATGGTCGCTCTGAATGGGAAGTTGCAATTACCTGAGTCGCTAACCAGCTTAGAAGTATGGATGAGGGCATCTGAAGAAAAGGCTGCTCAGCTCACTAAAATATTTTTAAAAATGGAAGGTTGGGGAGATTTGAGCTTTAACATCTTTCTTATTGCAATATTGCCTGCCATAAGTGAAGAATTGTTATTTAGAGGAGTAGTACAAAAAGTAATTAATAAGAATCTTCAAAACAAGCACATTGGAATATGGATTTCCGCAATACTTTTTAGTGCTGTACACATGCAGTTTTTTGGTTTTCTACCAAGAATGGTTTTAGGAGCTTTCTTTGGATATCTATTGGTATGGACAGGTAGTCTTTGGGCACCAATTTTAGCTCATTTTTTAAACAATGGAATGGCGGTATTACTCTATTATTTTTTAGGAGATAAAACCATGGAGAATGAAGTTGATCAATTAGGAGCATCTGAAGGCACCTATAGTTATACCATTCTAGCACTTATTATTTTCTCTGGATTAATTTATTTCTTTTATCAATACAATAAAAAAAGCCAGAACGTATAGAATACTCTGGCTTTTAAATCAGATTATTAGTTGAATCAATCTACAATTTTATCGGTTTTTCCTGTAGAATAATTTATTTTTAAAGCATTGGCCTTTCTCAATTCTTGTTTAACATCTGTAACTATACCCATTTTAGCCTCTTTATCAACTTTTAAAGAGAAAGTCATTAAAGGCACTTCAGCAGGGTCTGTTTGATCTCTTTCCATTTCCACAAATTGAATGATATCATTTGTTGTAGCAAAAGCATCATTTAATTGTATTCTTGGCTCAGTACCAAATTGACCTTGCAAAGCCTTGATTGGTTCACCGATATAGATATAACTTACCAATGATTTTCTTTCCAATTTATTCACTTCTGTAGCCATAGGTGTTGAGACCTTAACTTTTAAAGTAACCTCTCTCATAACGGTAGTAACCATGAAAAAGAAAAGCAACATAAATACAATATCCGGTAGGGATGCTGTAGATATTGCGGGCTGATCGCCATCTTTATTTTTCTTAAACTTTGACATAATTTTATTCTCCTACATTCTTAGGTTCAGCTTCAGAGATTCTTTGAGGGTACATAGCTCTAACTGCATCAATTTGAGCACTTGCTTTAGAAGAATACTCTGCATCTTTTTCAAGTTGCTTTAAGCTTTTACCAAACTTATCTCTAGCAAATTCATTTCTTACCTCATTATATGCTGCAACCAATTCATTTTGAACCTTGATATACATATCGTATGAGGTGCCTCTATCATTCTGAAGTGAAACAATTTGTTTTGATATCATTACGTCGCCTAGTATAGGCACGTTTGTCATTTGCCCCTCAGGCATACTTTCATCAGAAAATGTGGGATCTCCAACTATAAAAATTTTTGCTGCCTCTCTAAGATCACTAACTAGTAAAGGTTCCCCATCCACCAGCAAATCATCATTGGCATTCACTAATACTTGGAAAACATTTCTCTTTCTTACTTCTGGCGGCTTTTCTGTAGGGTCATCCATTGGTGGAGGCAACCTACGAGTCAGCCCTGTATCAACATCCATTGTTGTTGTCACAAGAAAGAAAATCAAGAGTAAAAAAGCAATATCTGCCATTGAACCCGCATTTATTTCTGGTGCTGATCTTCTTGCCATAATAATTTACTATTTAAACAATTTTGAAATACCTGAAAAAAGAATTGAGGCTATTGCTCCTATTCCTAATATATACATTGCAATCAAGCCCATACCTACTCTTCTTGAGGCTTCTGGTCCTGAAATAAAGTCTGCATATGCTTCAGTTACCTCATCACTAGCAAGGGCATAGGATATTAACAACACCACAACAAGTGCTGCAATTCCAATAATTGCCGATTTCGCCGACTTGGGAATTTTAATCATATTAGCAATTGAAAACACAACTGCGATAACTATGCTAATACCCATCAAGATGTAGCACCAATACATTAAAGTCTCTGTTCCTAATGCGCCAGCATAGAATAAGACCCCAAAGAGCGTACTCAATCCCAAAAGGGCATAAAGTGATATCGATAATATTTTATTAATTGAATTTGACATAATTTTTTAAGCTTTTTGAGTAGACAACTCTTTTTCCATTAGCAAATCTATTAAGCTAATAGAAGCGTCTTCCATATCATTTACTATACCATCGATTTTTGCAATAATATAGTTATAAAAAATTTGTAATATCATCGCTACAATTAAACCAAATACTGTGGTTAATAAAGCTACTTTAATACCTCCAGCAACTAAAGAAGGAGAAATATCCCCTGCTGCTTCAATTGCATCAAAAGCATCAATCATACCGATAACAGTACCCATAAACCCAAGCATTGGAGCTAGAGCAATAAATAAAGATACCCAAGAAACCCCCTTTTCTAGTTGTCCCATTTGAACACCTCCATAAGAAATAACAGATTTCTCAACCATTTCTACACCTTCATCACTTCTACTTAATCCTTGATAAAAAATGCTAGCTACTGGACCAGATGTATTTCTACATACTTCTTTAGCAGCTTCTACACCTCCTGAATTAAGAGCATCTTCCACGTTAGCTAAGAGTTTTTTAGTGTTTGTTGTAGCAAAATTCAGATAAAGAATTCTTTCAATAACAATAGCTAAACCTAATATGAGACACAATAAAATAATGCCCATAAATTCGGCGCCACCTTCAATAAATTTTTCTTTAAGAATTTGGTGAAAGGTTTGTGAGCCTCTATCAACTGCTAATGCATCTGTTGAAGATTCTTCTTCAATAGGTTCTTCTTCTACTTCTTCAACAACTTCTTCGGCTTCCTCAAGGCTGTCTACCATTTCCTCATTTTGTTCTTCTGACGTTTCTACATCTTCCTGAGCGTACGCATAGTTATTAGCTCCAAATGCAATAAACGCCACAAGAGTAAATATGGTGAATAACTTTTTCATAATTTATTTATTAATAATCTGATTTAATTTAAAGAATATGTTTTTAGTTTAACTGATGCGAATTTAGCGCACTTATTTTAATTCTAATAACTTTTACAACCTTAGTTTATCAAAATCATTGTTAAAAGCAATAAAAGTATATATTTTATTGAGGGTAAAAATACAAAACTTAATTTTATTTTAAACCTTTGTCCAATTTTTATTCTAAATTGACATGTTGGTACCTTCTATTTTCCATAAAAAAAGCAGTGTGATTTGTAATCTACAAACCCACACTGCTTCTGGTACCCGGGACGGGACTTGAACCCGTACAGCCGCAATGGCCACAGGATTTTAAGTCCTGCGTGTCTACCAATTCCACCACCCGGGCATATTGATTTTCAATAAAAAATCCTCCTTTGTATTAACTTTGGAGGATTTAGAGCGGGAGACGGGATTCGAACCCGCGACCCCAACCTTGGCAAGGTTGTGCTCTACCAACTGAGCTACTTTCGCAAATCAGAGTATTACCTCTCGTTTTGTATCCACAAAGATAAACAAAATTTACGATTA
>CAZKFN010000036.1:0-12971 GCA_964552035.1 uncultured Flavobacteriales bacterium | reverse complement strand
TCTACCAGCTGAGCTACTCTCGCTTATTTACTCTTCATAGGCTCCTCAAGAGTCTTTCTGCCTTTAATGAACTTCTAAAATTAAATGCCTTTAAAAAAGATCTTTAAACTTCCTAAAAGAGCAAGCTGTTTAATTTTGGGCTACAAAACTAATGTTTTTTTCAATATAATTAAAATCAAAAAATATCTTTTCAACTCTTTTTCATCATTCTCCTCATTTTCACTACTTTCCCCCAACCATTTTTTTAATTTCATTTAGTTTTATTAAAGCTTCAACTGGAGTTAACGTATCAATTTCAATTTTTGTTAGCTCTTCTTTAATTTGTTCTAAAACTGGATCGTCCAACTGAAAAAAGCTCAATTGATAATCTTCCTCTTTTTTTGCTGCGTGTAAAGCTTCAGTAGTTGATTCTGCCCCCTTTCTCTTTTCTAATTCCTCCAAAATCTTATTTGCTCTACGTATTAACACCGATGGCATACCTGCCATTTTAGCCACATGAATCCCAAAGCTATGGTTGCTCCCACCAGGAACTAGCTTTCTCATAAATAAAATCTTATTGTTTATCTCTCTTACAGATACATTAAAATTTTTAATTCTTGTAAAGGATTTACTCATTTCATTCAATTCATGATAATGCGTTGCAAAAAGCGTTTTAGGATTAGCCATTTTATTTTCATGTAAATACTCTGCTATTGCCCATGCAATGGAAATTCCATCGTAAGTACTTGTTCCTCTACCAATCTCATCCAGTAAAATCAAACTGCGTTCTGATATATTATTCAATATACTTGCTGTTTCATTCATTTCTACCATAAAGGTTGACTCTCCAGAAGAAATATTATCCGAGGCTCCTACCCTAGTAAATATTTTATCTATAATACCAATACTTGCATGCTTTGCTGGAACAAAACTTCCAAGCTGAGCCATGATCGTAATTAAAGCAGTTTGCCGTAATAATGCAGATTTCCCAGACATATTAGGACCAGTAATCATAATTATTTGTTGACTTTTATTATCTAAAAAGACATCATTGGCAATATATTCTTCTCCTAGTGGCAATTGCTGCTCTATCACTGGATGCCTACCTCCCTTTATAGCAATCTTTAAGCTATCGTTAACTTCTGGCTTAGTGTAGTTTCGAGCTTCTGCTAAGGTTGCAAAAGCTAAAAGACAATCTAGTCTTGCAATAACATTTGCATTAAGTTGAATGGGCTCAATATAATCCGCTATACTTAAAACTAATTCATTATATAGCTTCATTTCCAATTCTAAAATCTTTTCTTCTGCTCCTAATATCTTAGCCTCATATTCCTTTAGTTCTTCGGTAATATATCGTTCGGCACTTACAAGTGTCTGCTTACGTATCCAATCTTCTGGGACTTTATCTTTGTGGGTATTCCTAACTTCTATGTAATAACCAAAGACATTATTAAAGGCTATTTTAATATTGGGTATGCCTGTATTTTGGATTTCCCTTTCCTGCATAGCCATAAGATGCTTTTTTCCATCTCTTTGAAGACCTCTCAATTCATCTAAATCCTGATTCACTCCATCGTTAATAACTCCACCCTTTTGAATTAAAACGGCAGGTTCTCTCAACAATTGCTTTTCTATTGTTTCGGCAACAGACTTACAAGGATTTAATTGCTCAGCCAACTTTTTTAATGAAGGATTGGCAGACGTCATACAAAACTTTTGAATTGGCTCTATTACTTGTAAGGCATTTTTTAGCTGCAACATCTCCCTAGGATTAATTCGGACCGTAGCTACCTTTGATATTAAACGTTCCAAATCTCCTATTTGACTAATGTAGGACCTTAATTTATCGCTCAATTCAGTTTGTTGTAATAAGTATTCAACTACAGAAAGTCGTTCTTGTATCAGCTTTAGCTCCTTGAGCGGCAATGCCAGCCAACGTTTGAGCATTCTTCCGCCCATTGGAGAAATAGTTTCATCCAAAACATCAATTAAAGTCGTGGCATTTTCATGGGGCGAATGCATTAACTCTAAATTTCGTATGGTAAACCTATCCAACCATACGTAGCGATCTCCCTCAATTCTACTGATGGATGAAATATGTTTGAGCTTATCGTTGCGAGTATCAGCCAAATAATGTAATGCTGCACCAGAAGCAATAATTCCTTCAGTCATTTCTTGAACTCCAAAACCTTTCAATGAATTTGTTTCAAAATGTTTCAATAAGGTCTCTTCTCCAAACTCTTCTGTAAAAACCCAATCCTCAAGCATATAGGTGAAAAAATTTTTTCCAAAATGCTCTTCGAACTGTTTTTTCCTTTGTTTTTGAAACAGTACTTCTGAAGGGGAAAAGCTTTGAAGTAATTTATCTACCAGTTCAGTATTTCCCTCTGCCAACAAAAATTCCCCAGTAGAAACATCTAAAAAAGACACCCCTATATGTGTTTTACCAAAGTGTACAGCAGCAAGGAAATTATTACTTTTTCTTTTTAAAACCTCATCATTATATACTACCCCTGGGGTAACCATTTCAGTTATCCCTCTTTTTACTAATTTTTTGGTTTGTTTTGGGTCTTCTAATTGTTCGCAAATAGCAACCCTATATCCGGAACGTACCAATTTTGGCAAATAAGTATCCAAGGCATGATAAGGAAACCCTGCTAAAGCCACTTCATTTGCTTTGCCATTATTTCGTTTAGTTAAGACAATATCCAGCACCTCTGCTGCTTTGGCTGCATCTTCTCCAAACATCTCATAAAAATCTCCAACTCTAAACAGCAACAATGCATCAGGATGTTTACCCTTTATCCTATAGTATTGTTTCATTAAGGGTGTTCTTTTTACTTCTTTTGTCGATTCCTTCTTTTTGCTCAATGTTAAATTTTTAATGCTCTAAAATAAGAAGTTCCTTCCGTATTGGTATCTTTACACAAGCATACTTATCAATAGTTTTTCACAAAATTAATTATATAATATTAGTCAACACCTTATGTCTCACAATCGAAAATTAGCTAATGCTGAACTTAATCGACCGGATCTTAATACCTATAAGATGCAAGAGAAAACTCCTTTAATTATCGTTTTAGACAATATAAGAAGTTTAAACAATATAGGTTCTATATTTAGAAGCGCTGATGCATTTGCAGTTGAGGAGGTTTTACTGTGTGGGATTACAGCACAGCCTCCCCATCGTGAAATTAACAAAACGGCTTTGGGTGCAACTGAATCGGTAAAATGGCAGTATTTTAAAACCACAAAAGAGGCGATAAACTATCTAAAGGAAAGTAGCTATGCAGTTTTTGCCATAGAGCAAGCTGTAAAAAGTACACCTTTAAATGAATTGAAATTGAAAGGCAATCAAAAAATAGCTCTTATTTTTGGTCATGAAGTTAAAGGGGTTAATCAAGATATTGTAGACTTGGCTGACGAAGTAGTAGAAATTCCGCAAAAAGGAACCAAGCATTCTTTAAATGTAGCGGTGAGCGCTGGATTAGTCATTTGGGAGATTAGCAATAAAATACAATTTAAAAAGAATGGCACGAACTTTGAAAATTAACATTTAAAAGTAGCAGATGAAGTTTTTTAAATTAAGTCTTTTCGTATTATTTTTCACCTTTAGTTATGGTTTTGGCCAGGCTAACTTAAAGCCAAATACTAAGGCAAATAATGATGCCTATAGAAAGATCAACAACCAAGCTTTTAAAGCGGGAGAAATACTGGAATACAAGGTGGCTTATGGCATCATGAATGCTGGGAAGGCTACTTTAGAAGTAAAGCCAACCGCTCAATCTATTAAGGGGAGAGAGCTGTATCATATTGTTGGTAAAGGAAGAAGTGCAAGCGCCTTTGACTGGTTTTTTAAAGTAAGGGATAGTTATGAAACGTATATAGATAAAGAGGGAATTTTCCCTTGGCTATTCATCCGGAGAATTAATGAAGGTGGATATAAAAAAGCTCAAGATTATCAGTTTTTTCAAGATCAAGGATATGTAAAAAATCAAAAGCAAGAAACCTATGAAGTCCCCCATGGCATTCAAGATATGCTCTCTTCTTTTTATTATGCTCGAACCATAGATTTTTCAAAAGCCAAAGTTGGGGATATTTTTATTTTTGATTCTTTTGTCGATGAAGAAATTTATCCTTTAAAGATTAAATACGCCGGAATTAAAACTGTGAAAATTGGAATGGGAAAATTTGACTGTATGATTTTTCACCCTGTAGTTCAAGAAGGTAGGATTTTTAAAACCGAAGAAGATCTGACCGTATACATCACCAATGATAAAAATAAAATCCCAGTTTTAGCTAGAGCTAAAATCCTAGTCGGTTCTATAAGAATGGAGTTAACAGATTATAAAAACCTAGCAAATCCAATTTCTAAAGTGGAATAAACAATGGATTCTTAATAATTGACGGCTAAGTTTATGGATTCCGTTTATCTTTCTCGTATTTTTGACCCGTATTCTATTAAAATATCTCCAAAAACCCAATACTGTGAAAATGAAAATTAAATTATTCAGTGGGATACTCATTGCCATTCTTTTTCTTGCTGTAATTTCTTTTGTTAATCGTTCAAATAAAGAAGAAGTTGCTAAAAATCAAAATATAAAAACTACTGAGGAGTTGGCTGAAAATATAACTCCCCAGAAACTTATTTTTGGACTTCCAGAGGATAGTTTTAACATTCACCAAGCTACCATACAACCCAATGAATTTTTAGCTAACATCTTATTAAGGTACAATGTAGATTATTTTATCATTGATGAACTTTCTAAAAAATCTATAGACGTATTTGATGTTAGAAAAATAAGAGCTGGAAATAAATATACTATTCTAGCCAATAAAGATAGTTCTGAAACGGCAGCCTATTTTATTTATCAACCAAACGAAGTAGATTATATCATCTACAATTTACAAGATAGCATTACGATTCAAAAAGCTCAAAAGGAAGTTGAGGTAAGAATTGAACACAGCAGTGGTATTATTCAATCTTCTCTATATGAATCTTTACGTAAAAACAATGATGACCCCAATTTAGCCATTTCATTAGCTGAAATTTTTGCTTGGTCCATTGACTTTTATCGCATTCAAAAAGGAGATGAGTATAAAATTATTTATGAAAGACAATATGTGGATGACATCCCTGTAGGCAATGGCAAAATTTTAGCTGTAGAATTTAACCATTTCGACAAAAATTTTCAAGGTTATTATTTTGAGCAAGCGGAGAAATCAGATTACTTTGATGAAGAAGCTAATAGTTTAAGAAAAGCTTTTTTAAAGTCTCCCCTAAAATATAGTCGCTTAACTTCAGGATATACACCAAAGCGTTTCCATCCTATACAAAAGCGTTGGAAAGCTCACTTAGGAACAGATTATGCTGCCCCAGCAGGAACTCCTATTATGAGCACTGGCGATGGGCATGTTATTGCTTCCTCTTATACTGGCGGAAACGGCAATTACGTTAAGATAAAACACAACAGCGTATACACTACCCAATATTTACATATGAGTAAACGCAATGTAAAAGTTGGCGATTACGTTAAACAAGGCGACATTATTGGGTTTGTCGGGAGCACTGGCTTAGCTACTGGCCCGCATGTTTGCTACAGGTTTTGGAAAAATGGTCACCAAATTAATCATCTAGGGGAAGACTTCCCTTCTGCAGAACCCGTGATGCCTGAATATAAAGAAGAGTTTCAACTAAAAATGAAAGAATTAAAACATCAGCTTGATCAAATTCAAATGAAGCCTAGAGAAAATGTTTTAGTTCAAATCCACACCAGACTATAAAGCCTAAAACTTCTAACTAAATTCACTCAATTATCATTAACTAGCTATCGCTACATTTAGTTGCAAGAAAAGTGTGTGAGGGTAATTAATTTATCTTTAAAAAATATAAAGGAGATGCTTTTTCAAGCATCTCCTTTATCCTATATCCTTATACCCGAAAGTATAAAACAGACTACTATTTTACAATCATTTTCTTTGTCTCTAGGACTTCTAGCTGATTCATTATACTTACAAAATAAACGCCACTACTGTAAGCTTCCATATTAATTTTAAGGTGATTAGCACCATAAGTAATTGTTTTAGCTTCTACTTCTTTACCTAAAATATCTCTCACTACAAGTTTATATTCACCGGCATTGCTTTTAATATTTACATCAATATTAGCAATATCGCTTACTGGGTTAGGGTAAATTGAAAAATCATGTTTTACTTGTTGATACTTTCTTACAGAAGTAAGGTGACTCAAATCATACTCTACAAAAACACTAGAATAATCTACACCTAAAGGGTCATTTTTATTATACACCTGATATTCATAAAGTACATTCCCTACATTTCCATTAGGTAAGAAGTAAATTTTCAGGCCATAAGTTCCTGGTTGAGTACCTGCAGTATCTCCTGGAGCCATGATTAAACTATCTAATTTTGGATCCCAAATTGGATCAACGCCAGCCATGGGTCCAATAAAACACAAAGCTCCCCAACACATCATATCTTGAGTATTATTGATTATATTATGCTCTACTCTTCTTAGCATATAAGTATTGCTATCGTTACCAATGTTTACGATATGCACAAAGTTGTCATTAACAATCTCTTGATCCATATCTGTTGAGTCAACAGACGCAGTGATTTTAATGGTATCGTTTATTGCTGAGCTGCCATCAGGATAAAATATCCCAATAGTTTGTGCAGAGATTTTCCCTACAAAAACCATTACAAAGGCAAATAATAAAGTGAATATTATCTTTTTCATATCAATATATGTGTTAATAAGTATACATACAATTATTACAAATGTAAGATTTTAATTTCTCTCCTATATTTATACTCTCAAAAAACATTTCATTTTTACAATATTTTTAATTCTTTATAGTTTTATTCAAAATCATTTATTACTTAATGTTTTAAATACTTTATTTTCCTAGCAATTTCTAAAAATCCTATTTAACAACAAGACACAAGGTCCAATTTTATTTTAAATTGATTTTATTTATAAAAAGATTTTATTACCTCAAATTTGTAACTTAGCTACTTATGATTATCAAATAAATAAAAATTATGACACTATCCAAGAACTTATTCATTACCAGCGCATTGCTATTATTCAGCATAATAGCTTATAGCCAAAAGAGCCAGCTGGCTGATATCCCAGCAGTTGAAATCCAAACTTTAGAGGGCAATTCCTTTAATACGGCTAACATCAGCAATAATGGTGCCCCTATAATTATTAATTTCTGGGCTACCTGGTGCGCTCCTTGCAAAAGGGAGTTGAATAACATAGCAGAAGTGTATGACATTTGGCAAGAAGAAACTAATGTAAAGATTGTTGCTATCTCTATAGATGATTCAAGAAACATGGCTAAAGTTGCTCCTTATGTAAATGGGAAAAATTGGGAATACGAAGTGTATCTTGATCCTAATGGAGATTTCAAAAGAGCTATGGGTGTTAATAATGTTCCGCACACCTTTTTATTAGACGGTGAAGGGAAAGTAGTGCACCAACATAATTCCTATTCTGAAGGTGATGAATATGGACTATATGAAATGGTTGAAAAGTTATCTAGAGGAGAATCTATCAAATAATCTAATTTATTTCATTTAAGGTATGAATCATTTATACAAATTTTTAATACTAGGTTTAACGCTTATTTTTTGCACCTCTATAAAAGCACAGAGTTTCCAAGAAGTCATGGAAAGAGGACAGATTAGAGGAAACTTTCAATTTGAATCTCAATATTACGAAGAGGACTCTCTCATTGGTGCTCAAGACGTATCTGAAAAAATACTTTCCAACGGGTATTTAAATTTAAATTATACCAATGGAGGTTTTTCTGCTGGATTGCGATATGAAAGTTATTTGAACGCTCTTTTAGGATACCCTACCGGCTATAAAGGAAACGGTATAATGTACCGTTATGCTTCTTATAAAGATGATAATCTCGAGTTTACGCTGGGTAGCTTTTATGAACAATTTGGCAGCGGTTTAATACTACGTACCTATGAAGAAAGAGGCCTTGGGTATGACAACGCCTTGGATGGAGTAAGAATGAAATATAAGATTTATAATGGTATTCGCCTTACTGCTTTTACAGGTAAGCAGCGTGTTTTCTTTGATTATACCGATGGAATTGTCCGTGGCTTTAATGCAGATGTTTTCTTAAATGAAGCTATAGGTGCACTTAAAGATAGCAAAACTAGAATCAATATTGGGGGTAGTGCCGTAAGTAAATATCAAGCAGACGAAAGTTCTAAGTTTATTTATCCTGAGAATGTTGCTAGCTTTTCCGGACGTGCAGATATACGATATGGAAAATTTAGCATCAATGGGGAATATGCCTATAAATACAACGACCCTTCTGCAGACAATGGAGATATTTATAAAAATGGAGATGCCTTTTTATTGCAAACCGTCTATTCTCAGAAGGGATTTGGACTCTTATTATCAGCTAAAAGAATTGACAACATGAGCTTTAGGTCTGACAGAACTGAAGGACAGCAAAATGCTTTAATCAATTATATCCCTGCACTCACCAAGCAACATACCTATAACTTACTTTCCACTCTATACCCCTATGCTACTCAATTAAATGGTGAAATAGGGTTTCAAGCTGACTTAATTTATGCCTTCCAAAAGGGAACGTTATTAGGGGGTGAAAGAGGCATGGATATTCAAATAAATTATTCTTCAGCCAACAATCTTGATACTACTCACTTAAACGATGAAGAAACCTACAGGCAAGGTTATAAATCCAAGTTTTTAAGCACGGGAGAAGTTTACTTTAAAGATTTTAACGTTCAAATTTCTAAAAGATTTTCTTCAAAAACTAAGGGTATTTTCACTTATGCTAACCTAGTGTATAATCAAGATGTAATTGAAGAAAAACCAGGAAATCCTATTGTCTACGCAGATGTAGCTATAGCTGATATTACCCATAGGTTAAACATGAGGCATGCTTTAAGAGGTGAAGCTCAAATTCTATTAACCGATCAGGATTTTGGAGATTGGGCTACCTTATTAATAGAGTATACCTATGCTCCTCATTGGTTTATTGCTATACAAGATCAGTTTAATTATGGAAATAGCGAATCAGATAAAAGAATTCATTATTACAATGCTTCTGTTGGTTATAACAACAAGGGAAATAGAATTACTTTGAGTTATGGAAAACAGAAAGAAGGCATTTTTTGTGTGGGTGGTGTTTGTAGAGTGGTTCCTGCGTCTAGTGGATTATTTCTATCTGTAACCAGCAGTTTCTAAAAAAATAAAAAATGAAATGATGAAAAAAATAATTTCCCCTTTCTTATTCCTTTTAGCCTTAGCAGCCTGTGATAAAGTAGATTATCCTTATCCAGAAAACCAAGGAGTTTCATTTGATTTAGATGATGGAATAGAATATATTATAGATGCAAACTTAAATGTCAATGCTGGAGATACAACTTTTTTAAAGAACCTTATGACTAACTACAATTGGGACACCATAGTGGCAGCAGATAATTCCAACAAGAGGTTTGTAGTTATTGAAGAATTTACTGGACATACCTGCCTTAATTGCCCCTTGGGATCATGGGAAATTGTTAGATTAAAGGATATTTATAAAGAACAGTTGATTCCTGTTTCAATTCATTCAGGGCACTTTGCTAAACCAAAAAGTAGTGAGCCTTATACTTCTGACCACAGAGTAAAAGGAGGACATGGCGAAGAATATAGCAATACTTTTAATGTTGTTGCCTATCCTAGTGCTATGGTAAGTAGAATCAACAATGGACAGGTTACTACAAACGCTCAATGGGAGGGTCAAATAAATTCTATAAAAGACGATGCTCCAAAAGTTAAAATTGACCTTAAAAATTATGTTGTAACAGACAACAGCTTAGACACTATTGTTAGGACGCAGATTGATATAGAGTGGTTGGAGAATTTAAATGAAAAATATAACTTACAAGTTTTTCTGACAGAGGATAATGTAATAGATTGGCAAGATTCCTCAGGAGTTGATGTAGAATTCTACAACCATAGACATATGTTAAGAAAAGTGGTAAATAATACCTTTGGATTAGAATTAGACGCTGCCGTTCGCGGTAGCAAAGCCAGTTTTCAATACATCACAACCATTGATAACAATTGGAAGTTAGAAGATATGGAGGCTGTTGTTTTTATTTTCCAACAATCTCCTAGTTATGAAATTATCCAAGGAAATGCCGCACCATTGAGGTAATCCTTTAAAACTGGATAATATGAAAACAGGTTTAACTTCCCTACTTTTTATAACTGCAATACTCCTGAATTCGGTATGTTTTGCACAAGATTTTAATGCTGGAATATTAGCTGGTGTGAATGCAAGCCAAGTTTCTGGAGATAATTATAGTGGATTTAATAAGGCAGGGATATTAGCTGGAATATATACTAACCTAGATGTCGGTGAAAAGGTGAATTTCCAATTAGAAATCAATTATAGCCAAAAGGGGAGTAGAAAAAATCCTAATACTGCAGAAGGCGATCATGAGTTTTTCCTATTGAGATTAAATTATATTGATGTTCCCCTTATGGTAAAATACTTCCATAATAATTTTTCTTTTGAAGGAGGAGTTTATTATGGGAGATTATTCCACGAGCATATGGAAGATGAAGAGGGAGTGACCACAATCCCAGAAAACTTTAATCAATTTAAAAGGAATGATGTTGGTGCTTTAATAGGGATAAATTATAATTTTACAGACAACATCAATATGAACTGGAGATTTAATAATTCTATCCTTCCTATTCGAGACTTTGATAGTGGGGAGTCTTATCTTTATTTCAAACGGGGTTCGTATCATACTTATTTAAGCTTTTCTTTTAGATATACATTTTTTGGAGGATAATCGGATGAAACATAAGATCGTACTTTCTATTTCTGGAGCATCAGGATCGATTTATGCCAAGCTATTACTAGATAAATTTCTACAATTATACAATCAAATAGAAAAGGTAGGAGTTGTGATGTCTGAGAATGCTAAATACGTTTGGAACAGTGAGCTGGGAAGCCATTCTTATAAAGAGTACCCTTTTGATTTTTATGAAAAACAAGACTTCGAAGCTCCCTTTGCATCTGGCTCTGCTCATTACAATGCCATGGTCGTTGCTCCCTGCTCTATGGGAACACTTAGCAGAATTGCACATGGCACCTCTAATGACCTAAGTACTAGAGCAGCTGATGTAATGCTAAAAGAACGTAGGAGATTAATTCTTTTATGCCGTGAAAGCCCTTTGAGTAAAATTCATCTTAAGAATATGCTATTGGCTACTGAAGCTGGGGCAATTATTTGTCCTGCTAGTCCTTCATTTTATAGTCGCCCAACAACGATAGACGAAGTAGCTCATACCATTATTGATAGAGTGGTTGATTTGATTGGCTTAGAAAACAATAGCTTTAGATGGGGTGAAACCAAACGTTAATTATTAACATTTATTCGTTAATTTCTAAGTATTCTTTTTCTCCCAATAGTTATATAATTCGTAAATTGAGGGTTCAATTTATTAGGGAAATATGTATGAATTAAGCAAGAAAGTGCTCAGTCGAGTAAGCTTTGATAAAGTATTATTTAAGAAGGAATTAACCAAGTTTTCAAAGTGGCTTAAGCCCAAGGAACTCGTTAATTTAAAAGCCTGGTGCATTGCTACTTATGGGCATTTACATGGAGACATTATTATGGAGGTTTTTGAAGCTAGTCATCTTCATTCTTGAGAAATTTGAGGTTGCGCATTAAACCTTCAAACTTTGTTCGTTTAACAGCTGATTTCCTAAAGAGCTGATTAAATTCGCTTTTTTCTAAATCCAACCACTCTTCTGCACCCATATCTAATAATTCTTGTTTAGGTTGAAAATCATCTTCTAAATTTTGAATCGAAAACCTATTCCACGGGCACACCTCTTGGCAAATATCACAGCCGAATGCCCAATTCCTCATTTTGCCTTTAAATTCACTGGGGATTAAGCTATCTTTTAGTTCAATAGTAAGGTAAGAAATACAGCGGCTAGCATCTACAACTTTATTGGGGAGTATAGCATCAGTAGGGCATGCATCAATACATTTAGTACAAGTCCCACAATAATCTTTTATGGGATTATCGTATAGAAGTGGTAAATCAATAATCAGCTCTGCAATAAAAAAATATGACCCTTTGTTTTTATTGATTAACAAACTGTGCTTCCCTATCCAACCTAAACCACTTCTAGCTGCCCAAGCTTTATCTAGAACTGGAGCAGAATCTGTAAAATAACGACCATTAACATCTCCAATTTTAGTTTGAATAAAAGCATAAAGTTCCTTTAATTTATCTTTAATGACGAAATGATAATCTTTACCATAGGCATATCTCGATATTTTAGGTGCTTCTTCATTTTGCTTATAATCTGTAGCATAATTATACAATAAAGAAATTACAGACTTTGCACCTTCTACCAGTTTTGTAGGATCTACTCTCTTTTCAAAGTAGTTTTCCATATACCCCATTTTTCCATGTTTCCCTTCTTTAAGCCATTTCTCCAACCTATCAGCATCGTCATTTAGACGTTCAGCCTTAGAGATTCCAACAAAATCAAAGCCTAAACGTGTAGCTTCTCGTTTGATTAATAAGGTTTGCTCAGCAAGGTTCATGGATTAATCAAATAAGTTATTAGATTGAGCTCTAGGACTTCTTCCTAAATGCTTATATGCTAAATCTGTGGCCTCTCTCCCTCTTGGAGTACGTTTGATATACCCTTCCTTGATTAAAAATGGTTCATATACCTCTTCAATAGTTCCAGCTTGCTCACTAACAGCGGTAGCAATAGTAGATAGTCCAACTGGCCCTCCATTAAACTTATCAATTATCACAGATAACAATCGATTGTCCATTTCATCTAAGCCGTTAACATCAACATTTAAGGCATCAAGGGCAATCATGGTGATTTTTTTATCAATTTTGCCATCCCCTTTAATTTCTGCAAAATCTCTTACTCTCC
>CAZKFN010000035.1:5407-20032 GCA_964552035.1 uncultured Flavobacteriales bacterium | reverse complement strand
ATTTGGAAGATTTCATTTCTCTTTTTCTCTCCACCGGAGAATCCTTCATTAACCGAGCGGTTTTTTAACTTTCCATCCAGTTCCACCAAGGCAGCTTTCTCTTTTACTCTTTGTAAAAACTCTTTAGCCGTTAGCGGTTCCTTTCCTTGATGTTTATAAATCTCTTCTAAAGCACTTCTTAAGAAGTTTACATTACTAACGCCAGGAATCTCTACAGGATATTGAAAAGCTAAGAAAAGCCCTGCTCTAGCTCTTTCTTCCACACCCATTTCCAATAAATCTTCCCCTAAAAACTCGACTTTCCCTTCTGTAATTTCATATTCTTCTCTTCCTGCTAAAACATTAGCTAGTGTACTTTTTCCAGAGCCATTTGGCCCCATGATGGCATGTATCTCCCCAGCATTAATTTCAAGGTTGACTCCCTTAAGTATTTCATTACCTTCTATTGAAGCATGTAAATTTTCTATTTTTATCATCTCGTGTATTATTCTAAATTTTATATTCTATTCTCATTAATTTTATCCTACCGATCCTTCAAGAGTTACTTCAAGAAGCTTTTGCGCCTCAACTGCAAACTCCATGGGCAGCTTGTTAAGCACTTCTTTTGCATATCCATTAACAATTAAATTAATAGCAGATTCCATGTCTAATCCTCTTTGCATACAATAAAATATTTGATCTTCTCCAATTTTTGAGGTTGTGGCTTCATGTTCTACTTTTGATGAACTATTCCCTACTTCTATATATGGAAAAGTATGTGCCCCACATTCATTACCCATTAATAAGGAATCACATTCTGTAAAGTTTCTACTGTTGGTAGCTCCTTTGTTAATTTGCACTAATCCTCTATAGGAATTTTCAGATCTCTGAGCTGAAATCCCTTTAGAAATAATTGTACTTTTAGTATTCTTACCAATGTGATGCATTTTTGTACCTGTATCTGCTTGTTGATGTTTTGAAGTAACAGCAACAGAGTAGAACTCTCCAATCGAGTTATCCCCTTTTAAAATACAGCTTGGATATTTCCAAGTAACTGCAGAACCGGTTTCTACTTGTGTCCAAGAAATCTTAGCTCCCTCTTCACAAAGTCCTCTTTTAGTTACTAGATTATAAACCCCACCTTTCCCATTCTCATCACCAGGATACCAGTTTTGAATGGTAGAGTATTTAATTTCTGCTCTATCTTTAGCAATTAGCTCTACAACTGCAGCATGTAATTGATTTTCATCACGTGAAGGAGCAGTACAGCCTTCTAGATAACTAACATAGCTATCCTCATCTGCTATTACCAAAGTCCTTTCAAACTGTCCTGTACTTGCTTCATTAATCCTAAAATAAGTTGAAAGTTCCATAGGACAACGAACCCCTTTTGGAATATAACAAAAAGAACCGTCGGTGAATACTGCAGAGTTTAAAGCTGCATAATAATTATCCCTTGTTGGCACAACTGAACCTAAATATTTTCTAACTAATTCAGGATGATTTTGAACAGCTTCACTAAAAGAACAGAAAATAATACCCAATTCAAAAAGTTTATCTTGGAAAGTTGTTTTTACTGAAACACTATCAATTACTGCATCTACAGCAACTCCAGTTAATCGCTTTTGTTCTTCTAACGATATTCCCAACTTTTTAAATGTATCAAGAAGCTCAGGGTCTACCTGATCTAAACTTTCTAATTCTGGTTTCTTTTTAGGAGCTGCATAATAGCGTAATTTTTGAAACTCAGGTTTAGGAAAATTAAGGTGAGCCCAACTTGGCTCTTCCATTTCACACCAAACTCTATATGCATTTAATCTGTATTCTAGCAACCAAGCAGGTTCATTTTTCTTTTCTGATATCAATCGAATAATATCCTCATTAAGCCCTATTGGAGCCAAATCATATTCAAGATCAGTTGTAAAACCGTACTTATATTCACTCGATATTACGTCTTCAATGATATCTTCTTCATTATTTGTCATAATTCATTTTTTTTAAATTGAAAAACTTTCACCACAACCGCAAGTCCTCGTTGCGTTTGGATTTACAAAACTAAAACCCTTACCATTCAGGCCATCGGAATAATCCAATTCAGTACCAGCCAAATAAAGCACGCTTTTCTTGTCTACAATGATTTTCACACCATTGTCTTCAATCACTTTATCTTCATCTCCCTTTTGAGAATCAAATTCCAGGTTGTACATTAAACCACTGCATCCACCGCCTTTAACTCCAACTCTGACATAACTCCCAAAATCTTTCCCTTCGGCCATTAGTAAATTTTCTATTTTTTCTTTAGCACTGTCTCTTACTTTTATCATAATTATTAGCTACTCATTTTATGGGATACAAAGTTACTTATCTTTATTTAGATTTCTTCTAAATAAGAAGGGTTTTACACTTTTTATCATCTTTTGGTTACTAATAAGAGACAAATTTATCCGTTTTAAAACAAACTTCAAAATCTTGCACGAGATAATTTAGTTTGATTTTTAAAAAACATTTTAAACGCTCAAACCTAAAAATTTTATTTATTAGTTGAATCTAAGAGATTTATAATTGATTATTTACAATTCTCTGAATATCGTCAAAATATAGAACTAAAGGCTGCTGATGAAATTGTTTAATTAACTTTGCAACATGCAAGAACAAAATGAACCAACTCCTTTATCTAAAGTAGGCGAATTTAATTTAATCGATAAGCTTACAGAAAAGATTAAAATCTATAACAAATCTACAATTCTTGGAGTTGGAGATGATGCAGCTATCATCAACCATAATGAGTGTCATACTCTAATTAGTACGGATATGCTGGTAGAAGGCATTCATTTTGATTTGCTTTACACTCCACTTAAACACTTGGGCTATAAGGCCGTTATCACTAACCTCTCCGATATTTATGCTATGAATGCTGAGCCCCGGCAAATTACAGTATCCATTGCTGCTTCTAATCGAATTTCTGTAGAAGCTTTAGAAGAAATATATGAGGGAATCAACTTAGCTTGTGAATGTTATAAGGTTGATTTAGTGGGCGGAGATACTACCTCTTCTTTGAGCGGTTTAATAATTAGTGTTACGGTAATGGGCTCAGCGAAAGAAGAAAAAATTGTTAGAAGGTGTGGAGCTCAAGAAAATGATTTGATTTGTGTGAGCGGCGATTTGGGTGCTGCTTTTGCAGGTTTACAGTTATTAGAAAGAGAAAAATCTATCTTTAATGAAAACCAGCATATACAACCTGATTTTGATGGGAAAGATTATGTTTTAGAAAGACAGCTTAAACCAGAAGCCAGAAAAGACATCATTGATTTTTTTGAACAGGAAGGCATACTTCCAACTTCAATGATTGATATTTCCGATGGACTTTCCTCTGAATTACTTCACTTGGCAAAAAATTCAAAAGTGGGCCTACTCGTTTATGAGGATAAAATCCCCATTGATTTAATGACCATTACAACTATGGAAGAGTTTAACCTCAATCCATTAACTGCAGCTTTAAATGGAGGTGAGGATTATGAATTGCTTTTTACACTTCCTTTAAGTTATCACGATAAAATAAAAAATGCTGAAGACATTCATATTATTGGCCACATTACAGATAAAATTGAAGGATGTCATTTAATGCCAACAGGTAGTGGTTCTTTAATTGAACTTAAAGCTCAGGGTTGGCAATCTAAAATGAACGAATAATTAATCATCCAATTTTAATACCGCAAGGAAGGCATTTTGGGGAACCTCAACGTTCCCAATTTGACGCATTCTCTTCTTCCCTTCTTTTTGTTTTTCTAAAAGTTTACGCTTACGGCTGATATCTCCACCATAACATTTAGCAGTAACATCTTTCCTTAGTGCTTTGACTGTTTCCCTTGCAATAATTTTTGCACCAATAGCAGCTTGAATAGCAATGTCAAATTGTTGACGTGGAAGCAATTCCCTCAGTTTGTTGCAGATTTTCTTCCCTAATTCATAAGCTTTATCTTTATGAATTAATGCCGACAATGCATCTACTTGATCCCCATTTAACAATAAATCCAACTTCACAAGATTAGAAGCTTGATAACCAATAGGAGAATAATCAAAAGAAGCATACCCTCTGGATATGGTTTTTAATCTATCGTAAAAATCAAACACAATTTCAGCTAAGGGGATATAAAAAGTTAACTCTACTCTATCGGTGGTTAAGTAAACTTGATTTTGCAGCTCTCCTCTTTTATCTATACAAAGATTCATAACAGCACCAACATATTCTGCTTTGGTGATAATAGATGCTTTAATAAAAGGCTCTTCTACACGTTCTAATTTACTGGGATCTGGTAAATCAGAAGGATTATTTACCAAAACCATTTCGTCTGGATTACTGGTGAGAAAAGCATGATAAGAAACGTTGGGAACCGTAGTGATCACGGTCATTCCAAATTCCCTTTCCAAACGTTCTTGAATTATTTCCATGTGCAGCATTCCCAAGAATCCACATCTAAATCCAAACCCTAAAGCAGCAGAAGACTCTGGATCAAAAGTTAAGGAAGCATCGTTGAGTTGTAATTTCTCCATTGCTTCTCTTAGCTCCTCATATTCATCTGTATCCACAGGATAAATACCTGCGAATACCATGGGTTTTACATCTTCAAAACCTTTAATTACATCTTCACAAGGATTTTCAACGGTGGTTAATGTATCTCCAACTTTAACTTCTTTAGCTGTTTTGATTCCCGATATGATATAACCAACATCGCCAGTTTTGATCACCTTTCTAGGTTCCATTTTTAATCGTAGAACTCCAACTTCATCTGCTATATATTCTTTCCCTGTATTAATAAATTTAACTTTATCTCCTTTTTTTATCTCCCCATTGTTCACCTTATAATAAGCATGAATGCCTCTATAGGAATCATACACTGAATCAAAAATTAGGGCTTGTAAAGGTGCATTTGGATTGCCAACTGGTGCGGCAACTCTTTCGATTATAGCATTTAAAATAGCATCAATACCCTGCCCTGTTTTTCCACTAGCTTCAATAATATCTTCTCTATTACAGCCTATCAAATCAATAATTTGGTCTTTCACTTCTTCAGGCATGGCTGAAGGTAGGTCGATTTTATTTAAGACAGGTATAATTTCTAAATCATACTCTAAAGCCAAATATAAGTTAGAAATGGTTTGAGCTTGGATTCCTTGGGCAGCATCGACGATTAATAATGCTCCTTCACAAGCTGCAATGGAGCGAGAAACCTCATAAGAAAAATCAACATGTCCAGGTGTGTCAATTAGGTTTAGAATGTATTCTTGTCCATTTAAAAGATAATTCATTTGAATGGCATGACTTTTAATGGTGATTCCACGTTCACGTTCAAGGTCCATGTTATCAAGCGTACGGTTTTGCATATCTCTAGAGGCTACTGTAGCTGTCGCTTCTAACAGACGATCTGCCAAAGTACTTTTACCATGGTCAATGTGTGCGATGATACAAAAGTTTCTAATATTTTTCATTCTAAAAAATTGATTTGCAAATTTAAGATTTTAATACTTCATCCTTGTTGAGAATTTTATAGGATTACTTAAAGTCAATTAAAAAAATAATTCCTCTTAAAATTAAACATAAAAAAAAGGGATAACCCCTTTTTAAGTTTTTAAAATATATTTATTGTCGATTTACAGTTGACTGATTATTTAGTTTACGAAAATCGATTAACTATCAACTGCCTCAACTGCAACAATCTGTGGCACAGCATCAATAACAGCCTGCTCTATTCCTGCTTTAAGGGTCATTGCCGACATACTGCAATCCTTGCAGGTCCCCAACAATTCCACCTCAGCAACATTGTCTTTTACACGTAACAAACGAACATCACCTCCGTCGGCTTCTAAAAATGGTCGTAATTGATCGATTGCTGCTTCAATCTTTTCAATCAATTCTTTATTATTCATTGTTGTTTCCATTACTGTTTAATTTTCCTCATTAATTCTCAATTTAAACTTATGTAAAACACTGTTTATAAGGTGCCTTAAACAAGGTTTATTTCTAACATTTTATTTACTTGATTTGTTCAAGTACATTATCAACCATTTCCTCTAAAGCCTTGGCCTGAGGGGTGTTTTCTTGAAAAACTGCAGGCCTACCTGCATCCCCAGCTTCTCTAATGCTTTGAACAATAGGAATTTCTCCTAAATAATTAATGTTCATTCTTTCTGCTAAATCTTTTGCACCATGCTCTCCAAATAAATAATATTTTTTATCCGGTAATTCTTCTGGGGTAAAGTAGGACATATTTTCTACTAATCCTAGAACAGGTACATTAATCTGAGGCATATTAAACATGCTCAAAGCTTTTCTAACATCGACTAAAGCAATTTCTTGAGGCGTACTAACAACTACGGCTCCAGTTAGAGGAATTTGCTGTACCATAGTAAGGTGAACGTCTCCTGTTCCTGGAGGTAAGTCTATAATCATAAAGTCTAAATCTCCCCAATAAGCATCTTTAAACAATTGAGTTAACGCCTTGGTTGCCATAGGACCTCTCCAAACAACTGCCTGATCTGGTGTTGAGAAAAACCCAATAGAAAGCATTTTTATCCCGTAACTTTCAATGGGTTTAATAAACTCTTTATTGTCCACTTTCATCATGGTTGGTCTTTGGTCACCCACATCAAACATTGCCGGTACAGAAGGGCCATAAATATCAGCATCAACAATTCCAACAGAAAAGCCTTTTTTAGCTAAGCCAGCAGCTAGGTTGGCAGCTATTGTAGATTTTCCCACTCCTCCTTTCCCAGATGCAACAGCTATAATATGTTGAACACCCGGCAATAGAGTCCTATGCTCAGGCTTACGTTCATGAGCTTTGCCCATCGCTGTGATGTTTGCCTCTACTTCAATATCTTTCCCAAAGAAGCGCTTAAGCTGATGCTCACAAGCTTCCTCCATTCTCTTTTTATAATGCATAGCAGGGTTTGAGACTTGTAAATCAAAACTTATCCTGCCATTTTTATAATCAACTTTAGATACTAAATCTAAGGTTACAATATCCTTTTTAAGGTCTGGCTCCATAACATAAGCCAGAGCATCTAAAATTTTATCAAAAGTTATCTCTTCCATAAGAGACAAAGTTAAGGAATGTATAATCGAAAACTAAAGATTTTTACAAAATCAATAGACTTAAAATTTAAGTCTCTTTCTAGGCTTTTTCATCATAGTAAGACTCTGATATATAAGCAAATAAATAACATTAAAAAGAAGTATTAATTTTTACTTTTTTAAGTAAAACCAATATTTTTAAAAATCTAATTCCCGATTGGGATCCCAAAAGTGGACAAAAAAGTCCTTTATAGAATTATCTTCTACAATTAGTCCTTCTTTTTCTAACGCTTCTTGCATAGAATGTTTTTCGGGAAAATGATGTTTCCCTGTCAAAACTCCATTTCGATTTACCACTCGATGAGCTGGAACATACTCCTTTTGTTGATGTGCTTTATTCATAGCCCAGCCTACCATTCTAGCTCCTCTTTTACTTCCTAAATAAGCAGCAATTGCTCCATAAGAAGTCACTCTCCCTCTAGGAATCTCACGAACAACTGCATAAACTTGTTCAAAAAAGTCTTTATTTTTTTCAGAGAGTTTTTGAGGTTTAACCATGAGGAATAAATTTTAAATAATGGATTCTATGCCCCTTATTTGTAAAAATTTTTTCATAATGCGTTTGGATACTTAATATCTCTTTCATCACTTCGTCGTACTCTTTTATTTTTTCGGCATACAAATCAGCAGTAGCTTCTATAATTTTATAATGATTCTCTTGCGCTTGTGCTAGGCTGTATTCATAAAAAAATTGATTGTCTGTTTTTAAATGAATGCAACCTCCTTTTTTTAAAAAGCTAAGATAACGTTTGATAAATAAAGGCCCTGTCAACCTTTTTTTCTCTTGTCTATCTTTTGGCTGAGGATCTGGAAAAGTAATCCAAATTTCAGAAACCTCATCTTTAGCAAAACAACCCTCAATAAACTCAATTCTCGTTCGTAAAAACCCTACATTTTTAATCCTCTCCTCTAGTGCTGTTTTTGCACCCCTCCACATTCGAGCCCCTTTAATATCTACTCCAATAAAATTTTTATTGGGAAATTTTCTAGCCATTCCCACACTGTACTCCCCTTTTCCACAACCCAATTCTAAAACTATAGGATGGGTATTTTTAAAATAATTGGAATTCCAACGTCCTTTCATTTTATAGTCTGCCCTAAAAACCTCTTCAGTTTTTGGTTGAAAAACATTTGAAAAAGTATCTACCTCTTCAAAGCGCTGCAATTTCATTTTACCTGCCATAATCTACTACACTCCTAAGAGTTGATCTATTGTTATTCTTGATACTGCATGGTAATTAGGCCTTGCCTTTTTATAAATTTCCAAAGCGCGCTCTTTTCAATTATCCGATTGAAGTACAGCTTGATAAATAGGTTCCAAAAACTTTCTCAATCCAACAATCACTAAGAAATCTTCTGTAGCTTGGTCTGCTGGTGCATAATTATTAGGAATTACCTTTTCAAACCAAGCACATTTTATTTCGGCATTTCCAATAGTTGTAAAGCCAAAAACTTTATCTAAATCTTGCATTTGATTTTCCGTCATATCATTTGGTAGCAATCGTAAAAAGTGCATCCACTCTGCGGTAGCCCATTCATCAGTTTGTATATCTTCTGTTTTTCCTCCATCTATCCAAGTTGCAAATTGTTTTTCAACTTTCACAAATCGATCTGATTTAACTTTAGGGCAATTATCAGGCAACCCTTCCTCATATACCCATTCTTCTAGCCTTATTGCTTCTTTCCAGTCTGGATTTTTATCCAATAGCTCCCTATTAATATAAGTAACAAACCCGTCAGAAGTCATTACTTTAAAGGCGAATTCCTCAAAATAAGTTTTCATAAACTTATCCCACTCAGCTCTTCCAACTGTTTCTTCAATTAACTTTAACAAGAAAAGCCCTTTATTGTATGGCACTCTAGTTAATCCAACATCTGGATCTCTTCCTTGCAGGTTGACTGCCAAACGGGTATCGGGCATACGATCATCTTTTTTTAAGCCTTCTATCTCTTTTAATAAATCTTGATATTTTAAAATGGTCAACATTTTTTCATAATCCTCTCCATAAATTTCCTCCATCAATCTTTGTTCGATATAAACCGTAAAACCTTCGTTGAGCCATATACTTTCCCAACTGGCATTAGTAACTAAATTCCCTGACCAAGAATGTGCTAATTCATGGGCTACCAAGCCTGTTAATGAGCGATCTCCAGCAATAATTGTAGGAGTTGCAAAAGTTAACCTAGGATTTTCCATTCCTCCAAATGGGAAAGAGGGGGGCAAAAAGATAACATCGTATTTCCCCCAGCGATAATCTCCATATAAACGTTCGGCAGCATCCACCATATTTTGAACTTCTTCTAATTCATAGGCAGCCGCTTCTATAACAGAAGATTCAGCATACACTCCAGTTATCTCCCCCAATTTTTGATATTGAATATCCCCAACGGCTAAAGCCAACAAATAAGATGGTATAGGTCTTTCCATTGTAAAATGATAAATTCCTTCAGGATTCAGTTCTACTGGATTTTTTGCACTCATTAAAGCCAGCATTCCTTGAGGAACTTTTACCTCTGCTTGATAAGTAAAGCGAATACCCGGACTATCCTGACATGGAATCCAAGTTCTTGCTAAAATAGCTTGAGATTGGGTAAATAAAAAAGGCGACTTTTTATCAGCTGTTTGTATTGGACTTAAAAATTGTAGGGCATCAGAACCCTCAGTTGTTTCGTATTCTATGCTAATTTTTCCCGTATTTTCATGAATTTCAATAGCTAATTCACTACCCAAAACCTCATCTTTAAAATTCTCAGAATACGCTAATTTTTTTTCTCCGTCGCTTATCTCTTTTATTTTTAGGTTTCTAATATCCAGATATATGGAATCAACATTCCGAACATTATCAATAGTATAAGTTGCATTTGCTCTTATCATTTGTTGTTCAAAATCTACTTCTGCTTTCCAATTCAAGTGTTTAACAACAGCATCCATAGGCTTAGAAAAGGAATGAGGATCATGAAGGTCTAATTCAAGAGTATTTTTTTCTATTGACTCAGCATTTTCCTCATTTTTCCCATTCTGTGGTGATCCACATGCAAAAATTAGCCCTAAAAAGGGGAGCACAAAAAGTTGATAAATCTTCTTCATAATCGTGTATTTAAAATCAAAAGTACGAAAACAAAATGAGGGTAAAAGTTGAGCAAAAAACCGAATTTACTTTAAGGTATAACTACATATTCTTACCTTCGTAAAAATTTATCTTCAGCCTTAGATGAAAAAAGGAAAAATACTATTGGTGGATGATGATCCAGACATTATAGAAATTATTAGTTACAACCTAAAAAAAGAAAACTATCAAATTTCAATAGCTGATAATGGTAAAAAAGCAATTTCCTTGGCTCAAAAAATTCATCCAAGCCTAATCATTCTGGACATTATGATGCCTGAAATGGATGGGATAGAAACTTGTCAAAGGATGCGAGAAATTCCCTCTCTAAAAAATACTCTTATTATTTTTTTAACTGCCAAAAATGAAGACTATTCGCAAATTAAGGGTTTAGATATTGGTGCTGATGATTATATTGTTAAGCCCATAAAACCTAGAGTTTTGGTAAGTAAAATCAAAGCTTTATTGAGGAGGCATCATGCTTTGAGAAAAACTATTATTCAAGCTTCAGGAATTCTAATTGATAGGGAAAAATATATCGTTGAGCAAAAGGGGAATAAAATTGAATTGCCAAAAAAAGAATTTGAATTACTCTCTTTATTGATGAGCAATGTTGGAAAGGTTTGCGACAGAAACCTGATTATGAGTGAAATATGGGGAGGCGATGTAATTGTAGGCGATAGGACTATAGATGTACACATCCGAAAGCTGAGAGAAAAGTTGGGAAATGAATTAATTAAAACCATAAAAGGAGTAGGTTATAAATTTGAAGACCAATAAAATGAAGCTTTCTTCCAAAAACTTAAACCCCAAACAAATTGCATTGCTGTTATCTTTTATCGTCAGCAGCGCCATCAGCATAGGTGGCACTTTAATTTGGATTTACTATCTTCCCCTAAATTTTCTCTTTACATTTTTACTTTTTTTGATTTCATTTCTCTTGAGTTATTTTATTTCCCTATGGGGAATCATGTTGTTTATTGAACAAAAATTTAGGTTAGTTTACCGGACCATTCACGATGCCAAAGTAGGTTTAAAAAAAGGAGCTCATACATTAACAACGGATGAGGATATTTTTGGAAAGATTAACGAGGCCGTTATCGAATGGGACAAGAATAATAAAAAAGAAATTGAAAGGCTAACAGCTCAAGAAAGGTTTAGAAAGGAATTTATGGGAAATGTATCTCACGAACTAAGAACTCCTCTATTTAGTATCCAAGGATATGTATTAACTCTATTAGAAGGAGGATTAGAAGATAAAAAAATCAATCGTTCCTTTTTGATGAAAGCCCAAAAAAGCATTTCAAGAATGATTGAAATTGTAAATGATTTAGATGAAATCTCAAAATTAGAATCCAATAAAATACAATTAAATGATGAGAAATTTGACCTTAACAAACTGGCTGAAGAGGTTATTGATTCTATTCAATATATAAGCAAAGGAAAGGGGATTTCTATTCACCTAGAGTCATCAGATTTTCCTATATGGGTAAAAGCGGATCTCACTAAAATTGCTCAAGTTTTTTCTAATTTATTAATCAATTCTATTAATTATGGGAAAGAAAACGGAGAAAGTAAAATTAAGTTTTACGATATGGACAAAAATATTTTAGTAGAAATTTCAGACAATGGTTCGGGGATTTCAGAAGAGCATTTACCCCGATTGTTTGAGCGTTTTTATAGAGTTGACAAGGGGCGATCGAGAAAAGAAGGAGGTTCAGGTTTGGGTTTAGCAATTGTAAAACACATTATTGAAGCACATAATCAAACCATAAATGTTCAATCAGAGTTAGGTGAAGGATCAACTTTCTCTTTTACTTTGAAAAAGGCATAGAATAGCGTAATATTATACCTAAAAGCAATATTTTCATTTATTGTGAATCCCATGCAACCAAAACTTATAAAATAACATCTATATAACAGTAATATCTTGAGTGAGTTTGAAGATAAATTGATGAGTGATGAAGAAATGCTTAAAGGCTGTAAGGCAAATGAAAGTGATGCCCAAAAGTATCTTTTTGACAAGTACGTGAAAAAGATGACGGGAATCTGTTGCCGCTATGTTGATAGTTATGAAGAAGCCCAAGATATTGTACAAGATGGTTTTATTAAAGTTTTTAATAAAATTGGAACTTTCTCTGGCAAAGGTTCTATTGAAGGTTGGATAAGAAGAATAATGATAAATACGGCTTTAGATTACCTACGTCGAATTAAAGCCAGTAGATTTGATGTTGACATAACAGAAATTGAATATAAGGTAGAAGGTAAGCAAGAAATAATTGAGAAAATGCAGGCAGATGATTTGTTAAGTATAATCAGAACACTACCCAAAGGTTATAGGACCGTTTTTAACCTATACGCCATTGAAGGCTACTCACATAAAGAAATTGCAAAAAAACTAGATATTTCACAAAACACTTCTAAATCCCAGTACTCTAGAGCTAGGTCTCTATTGCAAAAGAAATTAGAAGCATTAAATCTTAAAAGATAAAAATTTGAGCAAGGATAATTTAGATATAGAAAAAATTTTCAAAGAGGCTTTCGACAATTATGAGGTTGATCCAGGAAGTAATGTTTGGAAAGCAATTCAATCCAAGATTGGAGCGAATGCTGCTTCTACAGCTAGTGGAAGTGTTGCTACTTCTATTGGTGGCTCTTGGATTAGCACTAGTCTTATTGCCATTTCTATTGCGGCGATTGGAGTTGGAGGATATTTCTATCTCGCTAACCCTCCTCAAGAAAATCAACAAAAGGAAGAAACGCTAATAGAAGAAAAGGTAAAAGTACCCCAAGAAAACATTGAAGAAAATACAATATCTCTAGAAGAAAATATCATCTCAAATGTTGCAGAAGATGTAGAAAAAGAAACAATAGAGAAGAAAGAAAGCACATTAAAGACAAGCTCAAGCCAAACAGAAGGTACCGGCACTACTCACTCGACTAATAATGACAAGAAATTAGCAAAAGAAGGAACAATTGAGAAGAAGGAAGAACAAGCTGAAAGCAAGGTAATAAAAAACGTAATCGAAGATGTTTCGGTTGAAAATTCATCCACTGAAGAAAAAAGTGAAATGAATGCAAAAGCCTCTGATGTCAGTTCTGAAAGTCATGCAAGAGAAAATAAAGAAAATAATTTCCATAATGAAGGAGCAAATAATGAAAGCAAGGGAGTAAATGAGCATTCTGGTTCAAGTACTACAAACACTAGAGATACAATAGCAATAGAAGAACCTTTCAGTTATATTCCTAATATTTTCTCACCAAATGGCGATGGAACCAATGATGTATGGGAGATTACAGTAGAAAGTTACGATGCCATAGACATCCTAGTTTTTGATGTCAATAACAATGTAATATTTAAGGCAAAAGATTTAGATAATCCTTGGAATGGGAAATTAAGAGACGGAAGAGCAGCCAACGAGGGTGTTTATTTTTATAAGATTGTCATAGAAAGCCAAGGAAGGATTTATAGAAAGGCAGGCAGCATTAGTTTAAAGCGATAAAAGGTTTTTTAAATTTCATTTTTAGAATTCTCAATTTGTGATTATCTTCGAAATTATTAAAGGTAATGATTAATGCTACAAGAACAAGCACTTGCTTTTTTAAAATCTGGACAAAATGTTTTTCTCACGGGTTCTGCTGGAGCTGGAAAAACTTATGTTCTTAATCAATATATAGAATATTTAAAAATTAGAAAGGTGCCTGTTGCCGTAACTGCATCAACGGGTATTGCTGCCACTCATATGAACGGGATGACCATACATTCATGGTCTGGAATAGGAGTTAAAGAAAAGCTGAGTAAAGCCAATTTGCTTACGATGAAAACCAAGCAATACCTTAAAAAAGGTATAGATAGAACAAGGGTTTTAATTGTTGATGAAATATCCATGCTGCATGCCAATCAATTAAATTTAGTTAATCAAGTTCTAAAATTCTTTAAAGATAATGAAGAACCTTTTGGAGGGATTCAAGTAGTTTTTTCAGGAGATTTTTTTCAGCTTCCCCCTATTGGAAATCCAGGTGAAAAAAGCAGGGATAAATTTGCTTTTATGAGCAATGCATGGGTAGAAGCTAAACCTTTGGTTTGTTATCTTCATGAACAACATCGTCAAGAGAGTAATCGCTTGAATCAAATCCTAAATGAAATTCGTGCTTCTCAACTTTCTTTTCAATCTAGAGCAGATTTGATGGAAGCAAAAAATCAACAGATAGAAAAACATCTAGAACCTACTATACTTTATACGCACAATGAAGATGTTGATCGGATTAATAATGAAAAACTTTTAGAACTAGAAGGAGACATTTACAATTTTATTGGAGATGCAAAAGGAAATCAAAAGTTAATTAATAGCCTTAAAAACAGTGTTATGGCGCCCGAAAACCTTCAGCTTAAGACCGGTGCTAAAG
>CAZKFN010000035.1:0-5397 GCA_964552035.1 uncultured Flavobacteriales bacterium | reverse complement strand
GTCAAAAACAATCCCGAAAAAGGTTATGTAAATGGAAGTTTAGGAACTGTGATTGGATTTTATGAAAACCAACCTAGAGTTGAATTGAGCAACGGTTGGAAAATAACGGTAAAAAAAGAAGAATGGAGTATTCAAAATGAACAAGGTGGGAAACTTGCAAGGTTTGAACAATTTCCCTTGCGTTTAGCCTGGGCTATAACAGTCCATAAATCTCAAGGAATGACTTTAGAGGCTGCTAAAATTGATTTAAGTAAAACGTTTGAGGCAGGGCAAGGTTATGTTGCATTATCTAGGTTACAATCTTTAGAAAATTTATTACTTCTAGGATTTAATGAAACGGCTCTAAAAATGGATGCTCTTGCTACAAAAGCCGACCTTCGTTTTCAAGAACTTTCTACAGAAGCAGAGATCTTATATGATCGTAAGAAACTTGAAGAACAAGCAGAAGAATTTGTAAAAAGCTGTGGAGGGATTTCTAGCCCAACGGAAATCAACAAAAGGAAAACACGCTTAAAAGAAGGGAAAAAACTATCCTATAATACAACCAAAAAACCTGCTACCCATATTTTGACTTATGAGTATATGAAGCAGCGAATGAACATAGATGAAATTGCAAAAGAAAGAGGTTTGACCATAGGCACAATTGCTACTCATCTCTTAAAATTAAAAGAAGAGTTTCCAGAGGAGAATTTTAGTTTTTATAGGCCTAAAAAATCTATTATAGACAAGGTGAAAATTGCCAAAGAAAAAACAAAAGAAGAAAAAAGTTTAAAAGCTATTTATGAGGCTGCCAATAAGAAGATTAGCTATCTAGATATTAAATTAGCTTTGGCTTTTATAGACTAATCCTTGGGAATATTTGTTATTTTCAATTGCTGCCATTATATTTGTCATAAATAGGCAAATATTCCGTCATTATGTATTTTAATCGAAACATTCAATTACTTCGCAAACGCAAAAAAGTTTCACAAGAGGATTTAGCCGAGGAATTAAACATAAAACGAAGCTCTTTAAGTGGATATGAATTGGGTAAATCTGAGCCTAATTTTGAAACTCTTCTTCGTTTTTCTGCTTACTTTAAAATTTCTATAGACAAATTATTGAAACAAGATTTAAATCAAGTTTCAGAATTATATTTGGCGCAATTAGAGCAAGGAATAGATGTTGACCTAACCGGTGGAAAGCTACGAGTATTGACTACTACCGTTAATGAACAGAATGATGAAAACATTGAGCTTGTTCCCATAAAGGCAAAAGCAGGTTACACAACCGGCTATGGTGACCCCGATTTTATTAAGGTACTTCCCACCTTTCAACTTCCCTTTTTAGATAGAAATAAAAAATACAGAAGTTTTCAAATTGATGGAGACTCCATGCCTCCTATATCTGATAAGTCATGGGTTACTGGAGAATTTGTTCAAAACTGGCGTACGATAAGAGATGGGTATCCTTATATTGTTGTTACAGAAAATGAGGGAATTGTTTTTAAGATAGTGTACAAGCAATTTGACAAGAATCAAAGTTTGTTGTTATGCTCCACCAATCCCGAGTATGAACCATATGAAATCAAAGTAAATGAGGTTAATGAAATTTGGAAATTTATTAACTACATCAGCAATAAAATGCCGGAACCCAATCTTTCCAGAGATCAATTGAATCAAAGTTTGATGAGTATGCAAAAAGAGATTCGAGAAATTAAAAATCGTTTAAAAACAGATGATTAATCTAATTATCTAAAAGCACTAATTCCAGTAATATCCATACCGGTTATTAGTAAATGAATGTCGTGAGTGCCCTCATAGGTTATTACCGATTCTAAGTTCATCATATGTCGCATGATTGGATATTCTCCAGTTATTCCCATGCCTCCATGTATTTGTCTTGCTTCTCTGGCAATTTTCAAAGCCATATCCACATTGTTTCTCTTGGCCATAGAAATTTGTTGAGTTGTTGCTTTACCTTCATTTTTTAATTGTCCTAATCTTAAAACCAGCAATTGTGCTTTTGTAATTTCTGTCAACATTTCTGCTAATTTCTTTTGAGTTAATTGATAAGCGGCAATAGGTTTATCAAACTGAATACGCTCTTTGGCATATCTTAATGCAGAATCATAACAATCCATAGCTGCGCCAACAGCTCCCCAAGCAATTCCATAACGAGCAGAATCTAAACAACCTAAGGGAGCACCCAGTCCAGATTTATTGGGTAATAAATTCTGTTTTGGAACTTTGACATTATCAAAAACCAATTCCCCTGTTCTAGAGGCTCTCAAAGACCACTTCCCATGAGTTTCGGGGGTAGTAAAACCCTCCATTCCTCTTTCGACGATAAGTCCATGTATTCTTCCTTCTTCATTTTTAGCCCAAACAACTGCTACATCACAAATTGGAGAATTGGTAATCCACATTTTAGCACCATTCAATAAAAAGTAGTCTCCTTTATCTTTAAAATTAGTCACCATTCCACTAGGATTAGAACCATAATCAGGTTCAGTCAAACCAAAAGATCCTATCCATTCACCAGAAGCTAATTTAGGTAGATACTTCTTTCTCTGTTCCTCATTCCCATAGGCATATATTGGATACATTACTAAAGAGCTTTGCACCGATGCTGCGGAACGAATACCCGAATCCCCACGCTCCAATTCTTGCATAATTAACCCATAAGAAATCTGATCTAATCCCGACCCACCGTATTCTGTAGGAATATAAGGCCCAAATCCCCCCAGTTCTGCAATTCCCTTATTTAACTGAATGGGGTATTCTGCCTTTTGAGCATACTCCTCTATAATAGGAGATACCTCTTTTTTCACCCATTCTCTAACGGTATTGCGAATTAACTTATGTTCTTCGCTCAATAAATCATCAACATTATAATAATCCGGTGCTTGAAATCTATCCATTTGTAATTGTTCTTACTTTTCTACAAAAGTAACAATTATGCTTAAATCAATGCTCCATTTATTATCCTGCTTATTTAATCTATAAATCAACGTAACTTTGTAGCTATACATTATCAGAAAAAAACGGTAATTGCCAACGGGACTTGAATATACAACAGCTGTTAAACCATTGATTGTAGAACATAAAACAAACTACAATTATGATGTATGGATAAATGATGTTGTGAGTTCTTCTTTAAACTATGCCAAAAATGAACCTTACTTTGAAGGTATAGAAAACAATGCAACTCACTTTCCTCTGATTACAATTATCCTAATTATCCTTGTTGCTCTTGTTTCTTTTTTATACAGCTTTTACAGAAGAAGATTAGCACTTTTATTTAAAACATTTTTCAACTGGAAGGTAGCGAAACAGATTATTCGATATGAGCGAGTATACTCTCATCCCGTTAATGTTTTACTTTTTATTGTTTTCCTCGTCAGTACTCCACTTTTTTACTCTCTTTCTTATCAAGCTATAGAGGAGTCTCCTGAAATAAAAATTATCAATTTAGCATTGGTAATTGCCTTTTTTACAATTTCTTATCTATTATTTAAATTTTTATTATACAAACTTTCTGCTTGGCTTTTTGAAATTAATAATCTTATAGAAGAATATATTTTTCAGACCAATCTTTTTACGAAATTTTTTGGGGTAATCAATTTAATGCTTATCATACTTTTGTTGTTTTCCCCAGTAAATAAATTACTTATCATTGGAATTAGTTTATCTGCATTATTTATTTTTCTAGTTATACAATTAATTAGAGGTGTATTAATTGGTTCTCAAAAAGTAATTCCATTGCAACTGATTATTTTGTATCTTTGCACCTTTGAAATATTGCCATGGTTAATCATTGGCAAATGGGTTAAAAACCTACTTTAATTTAATAAAGAGTTTATTTTATTAATTCATAAAAACTATTCTGCATTGAAAGTAAAAACAATTTTAGTTTCGCAGCCAGAGCCAGAGACGGAAAAATCCCCCTATTTTGATTTATCAGAAAAATGTAAAGTAAAGGTAGATTTTAGACCTTTTATACATGTTGAGGGCGTCGACGCAAAGGAGTTTAGACAGCAAAAAATAGCTATAGAACAGTATGGCGCAGTAATTTTAACAAGTAGAAATGCGGTAGATCATTTTTTCCGTATTGCTGAAGAAATGCGTTATACCGTCCCTGATTCCTTAAAATATTTCTGTATCTCTGAGTCAACGGCATATTACTTACAAAAATATACGACTTATCGTAAACGTAAAATATTTTTTGGCAGGCAAAAGATAAAGGATCTCATTCCTCAAATCAAAAAACATAAAAATGAGAAATTTTTATTGCCATGCTCTAATATTTTAAAGCCTGAAATTCCTGAAACTTTGGAAAAAAATGGCATCAACTATGATAAAGCAATGTTATACAAAACAGTTTGTAGTGATCTTTCCGATTTGGAAAATGTAGATTATGATGTACTTGTTTTCTTTAGTCCTGCTGGAATTGCTTCTTTATATGAGAATTTTCCCAACTTTAAACAACGCAATACACGAATTGCTGTTTTTGGTGCAACCACAGCAAAAGCTGCTGAAAAAGCTGGGTTAGAAATTAATATTGCTGCTCCAAAACCTGAAGCGCCATCAATGACTATGGCTCTAGAACAGTATATTAAAAAAAATAATAAGAAAAAGTAAACCTTCTTCACAGAATTAAATAAAAGGCATCTTTAAAGGTTAGATGCCTTTTTTATCTTTGATAAAGATGAAGAAAACTCTAAAAAAAGCTGACAGATTGTATAAGCGCGATAGCATTCAGCGTTTATTCCAATATGGAAAATCTATCAGCACTTATCCCATTCGCTTATTATATTCTTATGAAGATCATGAGAAAGGGGAAAGCTTTTTAAAAGCCAGTTGGGTTGTTCCTAAAAAAAACTTTACAAAAGCAGTAGATAGAAATGCACTCAAACGCAAAATGAGAGAAGCCTATAGAATTCATAAAGGTACTCTTCAAGAAAGCATACAAGAAGGAGGTAAGTGTTTACACTTAATATTTATTTACAACTCCAAAGAGAAAATATCGTATAAGGCAATTGAGGGTAAAATAATCTTAATTTTACTGCGTTTGCAAGATGTTAAATGATGGGTAAAGTGTTAAGTAAGTTTTTAATTTTATTTATTAGAATTTACCAATATACCATTTCTCCATTATTTGGACCTAATTGCAGATACCAGCCAAGTTGTTCTGAATATGGTGTACAGGCCATAAAAATACACGGCCCACTAAAAGGAACATATTTAGCAATAAAAAGAATACTATCTTGCCACCCTTGGGGTGGACATGGATATGATCCGGTTCCTAAAAAAAATGAAAAAAGAAATAAAAATGAAAAGACTTAAGGTATATCTCCTTAGCATTAGTATCGCAATAGCGACGGCCTTGTCATTTGGCTTTGCAGATAATTATTTT
>CAZKFN010000034.1:0-20406 GCA_964552035.1 uncultured Flavobacteriales bacterium | reverse complement strand
CCCTTAGCGAGGAACCCTTGACAAAGACCCGTCATTCCGAACGAAGTGAGGAACCCATAACGAACAAATATCATTCAACCCTTAGTGAGGAAACCAAAAAATAAAAAAGAAGATTAAACAATGAACTACATAAATAAATTATTACAAGGCACAGAAGTAGAATGGAAAAAGTTGGGGGAGGTAGCGGATTTAAAAAGAGGAAAAACCATTACTGCAAAAAGTAAAATTGATGGTAATATCCCTGTAATTAGTGGAGGACAACAACCAGCATATTATAATGCTAATTTTAATAGAGAAAAAGAAACAATAACAATTGCAGGTAGTGGTGCTTATGCTGGTTTTGTGTCTTATTGGAATGAACCTATTTTTGTTTCAGATGCATTTTCTGTAAAGCCTTATTTATCTATTTTAAACACTAGATATGTTTTTCATTTTTTATTAAATAATCAAGCAAGAATTTATAATCTTCAAAAAGGATCAGGAGTACCACATGTTTATCCAAAAGATTTGGCGAAACTCCTCATCCCCATCCCCCCACTTTCGGTTCAAAAAGAAATAGTTCGTATCTTAGATAAATTTACAGAGCTTACAGCAGAGCTTACAGCAGAGCTTACAGCAGAGCTTACAGCTCGTAAACAGCAGTATGAGTTTTATAGAGAGGAGTTGTTGAGCTTTGATGAAGGAGAAGTGGAGTGGAAAACGTTGGGGGAGGTGGTACAAATTCAAAGAGGAAAAAGATTAGTGAAAAGTCAACTAAATGAAGTAGATGATTATGCAGTTTATCAAAATAGTATGACACCTCTTGGTTATTACCATGAAAGTAATGTAAAAGCTAATTCAACTTTTGTGATTTGTGCTGGAGCTGCGGGTGAAATTGGTTATAGCGAAAATGATTTTTGGGCTGCCGATGATGTTTATTATCTTAAAACTCCGAATAATATTCTAAACAAGTACATATATTATTATTTATTGACACAACAACATATAATTAAAGGACAGGTTCGTCGAGCAAGTATTCCACGTCTTGCAAAATCAGCAATTGAAAAAATTAAAATCCCCATTCCACCCCTCAAAGAGCAAGAGCGAATTGTAGCTATTCTCGACAAATTTGATACTTTAGTCTATTCCATCAGCGAAGGATTGCCCAAGGAAATAGAATTGAGACAGAAACAGTATGAGTATTATCGCAGCAAGCTGCTTAGTTTTTAGTGGTTAGTAAGTAGTGGTTAGTAATAGTATAGATATGATAAAAGATTTTAAAGATTTAATAGTATGGCAAAAGGCAATGGTACTAGTAGAAGAAGTTTATCGGGTGGTTAAGAAATTGCCGAAAGAGGAGCTTTATGCTTTAAGCAATCAAATAAGACGGTCGGCTATTTCTATTCCAAGTAATATTGCCGAAGGGCAAGGGAGAAATTCAAAAAAGGAATTTAATCAGTTTTTAGCCATTGCTAAAGGTTCAAAAGCAGAGTTAGAAACGCAATTGCTCCTTTGTGTGAAGGTAAATTATTTAAATCAATCGGAAATCGAAACAGCAACCGGACTAATTCAAGAAGTTGGTAAAATGCTTAACGCACTCCAAAAATCCCTACTAACCACTAACAACTAACAACTAACAACTAAAAAAATGACACAATACAAAACCATCGCAGAGTCCAACAACTTCATCATACTCGATAAATACACGAAGTATTCAGAAGTAAACCAACCTTCGGTAGGCTACCAGACAAAAACAAAATTAGAGCGTGAATTTATTCAAGACTTAATCAACCAAGGGTATGAAAATCCGAAAAATTTAAATACGCCTCAAGCGCTATTGGAAAACGCTAGAACACAGCTTCAAGCACTGAATAAGATGAAATTTACTGATAGTGAATGGCAACGTTATGTGGAGGAATATTTGGATAAACCAAGTGATAGTTTGGTAGAAAAAACCCGCAAAATTCACGACGACTATATTTGTGATTTTACATTCGATGACGGGCATATTCAAAACATCTATTTGGTGGATAAAAAGAACATTATTCGCAACAAACTACAGGTTATTTCGCAATTTGAACAAAAGGGAACACACCTCAACCGCTATGATGTAACTATTTTGGTGAACGGATTGCCTTTGGTGCAGATAGAACTTAAAAAAAGAGGTATAAATATTCGAGAGGCATTTAATCAGGTGCACCGCTATACCAAAGAGAGTTTTAATACAGATAATTCGCTTTTTAAATACCTTCAGATTTTCGTCATCTCAAACGGTACCGAAAGCCGATATTTTGCCAACACCGTGGAGCGAAACAAAAACAGCTATGATTTTACCATGAATTGGGCAAGAGTCGATAATTCTTCCATTGAAGACTTAAAGGATTTCACTGCTACTTTTTTTCAAAAAAACACCATCTTAAATGTGTTGTTCAACTATTCGGTTTTTGATGTTAACAACACCCTGCTAATTATGCGCCCCTATCAGATTGCAGCAACTGAGCGTATTTTGTGGAAAATTAAAAGTTCCTATCATGCTAAAAAATGGGCATCCACGGAAGGAGGTGGTTATATTTGGCATACAACCGGCTCGGGAAAGACTTTGACCAGTTTTAAAACCGCTCGCTTAGCCACTCAACTTGATTTTATTGATAAAGTTTTCTTTGTGGTAGATCGTAAGGATTTAGACTTTCAGACTATGAAAGAATACCAGCGTTTTTCTCCTGATAGTGTGAACGGTTCAAACAGTACCGCCGGACTGAAAAGGAATATTGAAAAAACAGACAATAAAATTATCGTTACCACCATTCAGAAATTAAATAATCTGATGAAAACCGAGCGTGATTTGGATATTTATCAAAAACAAGTGGTTTTTATCTTCGATGAAGCTCACCGCTCACAATTTGGTGAAGCCCAAAAGAATTTAAAAAAGAAATTCAAGCGGTATTATCAATTTGGATTTACAGGTACCCCTATTTTCCCTCAGAATGCGCTCGGTGCTGAAACTACGGCAAGTGTGTTTGGGCGCGAACTGCATTCTTATGTAATAACCGATGCTATTAAAGATAACAAGGTATTGAAATTCAAAGTGGATTACAATGCCGTGCGTCCACAATTTAAAAGTATAGAAACCGAACTTGACGAGAAAAAGCTCAGTGCTGCCGAAAATAAAAAGGCTTTTTTACACCCCGACCGTATCCGTGAAATTTCACAGTATATATTACAGAATTTCAGGATAAAAACTCATAGAAATCAAGGAAGCAACCAAGGTTTTAATGCCTTATTTGCCGTAAGCAGTGTAGATGCCGCCAAATGTTATTATGAGGAATTGAACCGCTTGCAAAAAGACAGTGAAAAACCATTAAAGATTGCGACCATTTTCTCCTTTGCCGCCAACGAAGAGCAAAATGCCATTGGCGACATTGCCGATGAAACATTTGAACCTTCGGCGATGAACAGCAGTGCCAAAGAATTTTTATCCCGAGCTATTGACGATTATAATGCTTTATTTAAAACCAGTTTTAGCGTTGAAGGAAATGAATTTCAGAATTATTACCGGGAGCTTTCCAATCGTGTAAAAAACAGAGAGATTGATCTTTTAATTGTGGTAGGAATGTTCCTTACCGGTTTTGACGCTCCAAGACTTAACACCCTTTTTGTAGATAAAAATTTGCGCTATCATGGATTAATACAGGCGTACTCAAGAACTAACCGTATTTATGATGCCACAAAAGCATTTGGCAATATCGTCACTTTTAGAGATTTAGAACAAGCAACCATAGATGCCATTACTTTATTTGGAGATAAGAATACGAGAAATGTGGTTCTTGAAAAGAGTTACCAAGAATATTTGGACGGTTTTATGGATATTGTAACCGGAGAAGCCCGAAGAGGATATATAGAAGTGGTCAAGGAACTCAACGAAAAATTTCCCGATCCGACAGAAATTGTTAGAGAACAAGATAAGAAGGAGTTTTCTAAGCTGTTTGGAGAGTATTTGCGTATAGAAAATATTTTGCAAAATTACGATGAATTTATCCATATCAAAATCCTTCAGACTATAGACCGCAATGATGCCTCATCGGTGGAAGCATTTAAGGAAAAACATTTTGTTACAGATGAGGAGTTTGCCGCCATGCAAAAAATAGATTTACTGTCCGAAAGGAGTGTTCAAGATTATCGTTCTACCTACAACGACATTCGCGAATGGCTAAGACGAGAGCGAAAAAGTGCCGAATTGGAAGCCTCAGAAATTGATTGGGACGATGTAGTTTTTGAAGTGGATTTATTAAAATCTCAGGAAATAAACTTGGATTATATCTTAGAATTGATTTTTGATAACAACAAAAAGAACAAAGACAAAGCATCCTTAATTGAGGAAGTCCGCAGAATCGTTCGTGCCAGTTTGGGCAATCGAGCAAAGGAAAGCTTAATTGTTGATTTTATGAACGAAACCGATTTGGACGACATTCAGGATAAAGCCTCCATTATTGAACTCTTTTTTACCTATGCCCAAGAAAAGCAGAAACAAGAAGCCGCCAAATTAATTGCAGAAGAGCATTTAAATGAGGAAGCCGCCAAGCGTTATATTTTAACTTCCCTAAAACGAGAATATGCCAGTGAAAACGGTACGGAATTAAATGCTGTTTTGCCGAAAATGAGCCCTCTAAACCCGCAGTATTTGCCAAAAAAACAAAGTGTTTTAGAAAAGATATCTGCATTTGTTGAGAAGTTTAAAGGTATTGGAGGAATACTTTAAGAATAAAAAGTTTAAATTTAGTTTTAGCCAAATTCTAAAGCATTTTCAATTATGATAACCAAAAATTTAAAATTCAAAAACAAGGAAGGCATTGAACTCAGTGCTAAACTTGAATTACCTATAGATCAACAACCTAAAGCTTATGCAGTTTTTGCACATTGCTTCACTTGCAACAAAAATTTTCATGGACCAAGGAATATTAGTCGAAATCTAACAGCTAGAGGCTTTGCCGTTTTGCTATTTGACTTTACAGGCTTAGGACAATCTGGTGGAGATTTTGAATCCACAAACTTTTCAACCAACATTAGCGATGTTATCGATGCCGTAAATTTTTTAAGTGAAAACTACGAAACCCCTAAAATTATTATCGGGCATTCTCTAGGTGGATTGGCTGCTTTATATACTGCAAATCAACTGAAAGAAATTGAAGCTGTTGTTACAATTGGCAGTCCTTTTATGCCTTCTCATCTCAAAAAATTACTTTCAAAAGGCTTAGAAGAAATCAAGAAGGAAGGAAAAGCCGAAGTCAACATTGGTGGTCGTCCCTTTATGATTGACAGCTCTTTTATAGAAGATATTGAAAAACACGATACTCGCTCAGTAGCTAAAGAACTTAGAAGAGCTCTCTTAATTATGCACTCTCCACAAGATGAAATTGTAAGCATTGACAATGCCGCTCAACTGTATAATTCTGCAATGCATCCCAAAAGTTTTATTTCATTAGACGGTGCGAGTCATCTATTACAAAACCAAGCAGACTCTTCTTATGTAGGACAAGTAATAAGCACTTGGGTTACTAGATATATAGAGGTTCATCAAGAAAGCACCCCAACAAAAGTGGGTGAAGTAATTGCCCAAACAAATCATGAAAGTTATTTAACAGAAATACGGGCAAATGAGCATCGCTTTATTATGGATGAACCCGAAGAAGTTGGAGGAAACAATCTGGGTCCTACTCCACATCAGATGCTTTCCGCAGCTTTGGCAGCATGCAGCACAATGACCATGCAGATGTATGCCAAAAGGAAAGATTGGCCTTTAGAATCTGCAACGGCTAGCGTTATTCATGCTAAAGTAGACAAAGAGGTAGAAGGTAAAACAGTTAAAGTGGATCAGTTTAAACGCTTGGTTGAAATCAAGGGAGATTTAAATGAAGAACAAAGAAATAGGATTTTTGAAATTTCTAACAAATGCCCTGTCAAAAGAACCTTGGAGTCCGATATTGAAATTATTTCTACACTAAAAGAATGATGGAATTTCATCGGCGTAAAATTGAGGATGAAAATTCACTAAATAAAGCTTTTCCGTAGCTCTGCTTACAGCAGTATAAAGCCATCGTAGGTACTCTTTATCCACCATTTCTTCCGTTAAGTAACCCTGGTCGACAAATACTACTTTCCATTGTCCTCCCTGAGATTTATGACAAGTTACTGCATTGGCAAACTTTACTTGAAGTGCATTAAAATGAGGATTCTTTTTTAAAAGTTCTAGTTTTTCCCTTTGAGAAGAAATCTCAAAATAATCTTCCATAACATTGTCATACAACTCTTGATTTTCTTCTTTTGTAAGTGCTGGAGCATCAGAATAAATGGTATTCAACAACAGCTTTGCTTCAATTGCCGGATGTTTAGGATAATCTATTAAGCGCAAAGTGGCATCTACAAATCTAAAGCCATAAAGTTCTTCTGTAGTTTCCAATCGCATAACCTCTGCAATATCCCCATTAGCAATAAATCCAATAGGAGATTTATCATCTAACCAAAAGTAATTGTTCTTTACTACCATCAAATAATCTCCCGATGAAATTGCCTCTTCCTGTCCTTTAATCCTTATTCTTATTTGCTGGTTAAATTCATTTGCTCTTTTATTGGAACGGGTAATAATCGTCACATTATTTTCTCCATATGTTCCAAAAGCGGAATTAATTTCATCTTCTAGCTCCACTCCATTAATTGGGATAACATCATCAAACCCTTCAGTTTTAAACTGAATCTTAGGTTCTTTCTTTTCTAATTCTTCTCTTAGTTTAGTAGCGTTGTATAGAATTCCGGAGCCTTCTGCCTGGCGCAAAACTTGTTTTAATTCTACACCTTTAAGGTTCATCAAAAAATTATTCTTCAAAAAAGCAGGATTTAAGGCCGGGCTTATATCCGAACCCACAGGTGGAAGTTGAGCGATATCTCCAATAAAAACCAAGCGGCAATTTTTACCACTGAATACATAGGTAATTAAATCCTCTAACAAACTGGTATAACGAAATCCCGCTGTTCGCACCCCTCCTTTTGAGGAAATCATTGAAGCCTCATCCACTAAAAAAACGGTATGAGTATGATAATTAGGTGCCAAAGCAAATTGCATTTGACCGTTAGCAGCTCTTTTAACTTGGTAAATCTTTTTGTGAATGGTAAAAGCAGGTTTTTTAGAAAAAGAAGACATCACTTTAGCAGCTCTTCCAGTAGGAGCTAATAAGACCGAACGATAATTGAATTGGGGTAAAGTTTTTACCAAAGCTGCAATAGAAGTTGTTTTTCCGGTGCCGGCATACCCTCTAATAATAAAGCCGGCTTTTTCAATAGGCTGAAAAAGAAAACGCTCCATACGCTCCACCAAATCTACCTGGTCGGAAGTAGGAACATCAGGCATAAAGCTATAAAAAGTATCTTTGAAGTGGGTTGGCATAAATTCAAATTATAGATTCAAAGTTAAATTATTTCATTGTCCTTTATTTTGAAATAATAATATATGTTTTTAAAGGGTTTAAATGTAAGTTTGTAAATTGTTAGAACCTTTTTTAAGTATATTTTAAACTTCTTTATATTAAGTCACTAAGATATAGAGCAAGCAAAATATAAAAAAAATTGTAGCTTTGTAATTGTTGTAAACTAAATTTGAATCTTAATGAAAACTGTCACCCAGTTAATACTTATAGTTATATCCATTGTCTTAGCTTATTTTATTTATAGTGGAATTCAAAATAAGATTACATTTAAAAAGGAAGCTAAAGAAAGGAGAGTAATTGTGCAAAACCGTTTGTTGAAAATTGCCGATGCTCAAAAGGAATTTAAAGCACAAAAAGGAAAGTATGCTGCTAACTTTAATGAATTGTTCCATTTTATAGAAAACGATTCCTTAATTATCATTAAAGCTATTGGAACTGTTCCAGATACTTTAACTGAAGTAGAAGCTGTTGAACAGGGAATTATTATTAGAGACACTACACTTATTCCTGCAAAAAGCATATTTGCTGACGGTTATAACTTTTATGAGTTGGAAAAGGTACCCTTCAGCAAAGGAGCTAAATTTAAGATGGATGCAGGGATGATTGAAAAAAATAGAGTTCGGGTTAGTGTTTTTGAAGCTTATACTACTTTAGAAGAAGTATATGCTGGACTATCTGTTGAGGGAGAGGGCGTTGAACTAGAAGACCGCATACAAGTTGGCTCGATGACCGAACCCATTACCTCAGGAAACTGGTAAATTTTTATCAAAATGGCGAAAGAAAAATCGCCTGTAAAGCACTTTTTTGACCAAAGCTTTCAGGGGAAAGAAAAGCAACTTAGGGTTCATTTACAACTGAGCAAAAGCCGGCTTTATCTCGCCTACTTTCATGCTTCCAGAAATACCTATGTGGGCATTGAAGAATACCATTTAGGAGAACATGAGCATTGGAATCAAGCTTATGAAAAAATAGACCCACTATTTGCTGCTCTTTCAAAAAAATATAAAGCATATTCCATAGCCCTTATTGATCCTAATTTTTCTTTAATTCCTACACCTTTATTCTCTAGTGAAAATGCAGTAGATTATTTGCAATTCGACCATAAAGAACTTAATGAGGATCTCCAATTGGAACAGCAAGAGATTGAAAGTTTAAATGCTACAGTAATATTTGCAACACCTCAAAAACTTTTTCAACTAATAAAAAAACACTTTACCTTATTTCAACTAAACCACTTCATTACTCCCCTATTAGAATATTGCGAAATCAATAAGGCAGATGCAAAACAACAGCTTCTAATTCATGTGCAAAAAGACCACTTTGAAGTGATTTATTACAAACAAAAAAAGCTTTCCTTCTTCAACAGTTTTCAATACAAAAAAACAGAAGATTTTTTATACTTCTTTCTCTATGTATTAGAGCAACTCTACCTTAACCGTGAGGAATTGAAAGTTCAAGTATTCGGAGAAATAGATAAAAACGATGAATTATACAAGATGCTCTATCAATATATAGCTGAAGTGGAATTCCTTTCTCCTCCTAAAGAATTAAAATTTTCTACCGTATTATCCACCTTAGCTCCACAATATTACCGTAACTTATTTAACCAATATTTATGCGAATAATTGGAGGCATACATAAAGGTAGAAAAATACATCCCCCAAAGGGGTTGCCGGTTAGACCTACTACCGACTTTGGCAAAGAAGGTTTATTTAATGTGCTTAGCAATAGAATTGATTTGGAGGGGATAAGTGTATTGGATTTATGTTCTGGAACGGGAAGCATTAGTTTTGAATTTGCTTCTAGAGGTGCCAAAAACATCATTGCTATTGATCAGAATTTTCAATGCATCAAACACATCAACCAAACCGCTAAAGATTTAAATCTCAAAAATCTAAGGGCTATAAAATATGAACTTCACAAGTTTATCAAACAAATAAGTTCTGAGCCAATTTACGATATCGTTTTTTTAGATCCTCCATACGATATAGAAGACATACTAAATTTACCCCAATTAATTCTTGAAAAAAATGTCTTAAAAGAGGGAGGATTTCTCATTGTGGAACATGATGCTCATACAAATTTTTCTGAAATGACTCACTTTAGTTTCTCAAAAAGGTATGGAAATGTTAACTTTACTTTCTTTGAAGCACATAGAAAATGAAAAAAAAAGCGGTTTTCCCAGGGTCATTTGACCCCATTACTATTGGTCACCAAGACATCGTCGAAAGAGCTATACCTCTTTTTGATGAAATTATTGTCGCCCTTGGCAATAATGCTCAAAAAAATTACATGTTTGATTTGGCCCAACGCAAAAAGTGGGTTGAGGAATCTTTTAAACACCAGCCCAAAGTAAGGGTCGATATTTATCAAGGTTTAACAGTTGAATACTGTAAAAAAATTCAAGCAAGGTATCTATTAAGAGGAGTTCGAAACATTCAGGACTTTGAGTTTGAGCGTAACATCGCCCAAATGAATAAAAGATTGAATGATGAGATAGAAACTATACTTTTATATACCCTTCCTGAACATAGCGCAATAAGTTCAACAATTGTACGTGATATCTATAGAAATGGTGGAGATGTTCTCCAATTTTTACCCAAAAACATACAATTTAATCCATGAGAAAATTATTTATTATCATGAGTTGTTTCTTCCCTCTACTTTCTTTGGCAGCAGAAACAATTATCCAAGGTAACATAGAAGGCTTTAATGGAAAAATCATTAGAGCTGCTGTGGTTGAAGATTATATTACCAACAGTAGAACTTATTTGGCGGAATTTAAAATTCAAGAAAATAAATATAAGCTAAGCTTTGACATTAAAGAGACTCGAGAGCTGATCTTAAAGATAGAAGATAAAGAAAGCAGTATTTTCGCTGAAGCTGGAGCGGTGTATAACATCAATTTGAGTTTTGATGAACAAAAAAATTTAGATAAGCTTTATGATAAATCTCTAGATCTTCAATTTGAATATCCTAAACCTAAAGAACTCAATCAACTTATCAAAAGCTTTAATACTGCTTACAACGATTTTATTGCAAACAACTACCAACGTTTTGTTACTTTACAGGCTAAAGATGCAGTTGATAAATTCATTGAAGAGCATATGAATCGCAAGGAATATCAGCAAAACTCCTACGCGAAGAATTATGTAAAATATGCACTGGCCAACCTCAAGAACATCATTAGTATACCTGAAAAGAAATTGTATGAGGAGTTTTTAAAAGACCAAGAAATCTTGTATTTACAGAAAGAATACATGAGTTTTTTTAAGCAGCTTTATCAAAAAAGTTTTGAAAATATCAGCATAGGAAAATCGGGTTCTGCAATTCTAAAGGCTATAATTTTAGATAAGGATTTAAATCTAGCGTTAAAAGTTATTGAGGAGCGAAAAGGAATTCAAAATACTGCCTTGGCTGAATTGTACCTTATTCATGGTTTATTTGAAATTTATTATAGGGAAACCATACGCAAGTCGGACAACATCAACATGCTAAAATTTATTGCTGAAAAAGGGAGCACTAAAGAAAATCGGGAATTAGCAAGCAACATAATACAGATGTTTACTCAATATGAAAAAGGTGAAATTGCTACTAACTTCAAGCTTCTCAATGAAAAAGGAAAAGTTAAAACCTTAAAAGATTTTTATGGAAAACCAATTTACATTGGCTTTTGGGCAAGTTGGTCTATTCCTTCATTAAAGCAACTGGAGGTTATGAATATGCTGCATAAAACTTATGGTGATAAAATCAACTTTATTAGCATTAATTTAGATGAAGATTCTCAAAATATGAAGGATTTTGTTGCTAAGAATAAATATCCTTGGAGCTTTTTACATTATGGTAATGATTATAAAATAAGAGAAAATTACAATGTCCTAACTGTTCCTACTTATTTTATTTTGGATGAAAATGGTAGAATTATAGAAGCCAATACTCAAGACCCCACAGAAATCGAAAAAAAACTTTATCAATTGACTCGGTAAGTCTTATCAACTGAACTTAGCAAGTCTCTAATAGAAGCATACGTATTTTCTAATTGCTTTTGCATTTGAGTTGTTTTCACCCAAGAAGCTTGACTAATGTCTTCCTCTTCCTGTGGAATTAAAGGTCCTTTATAGTTTGTTCTCATATGAAACCAGTGGGTTTCCTTTAAAATGAATTCTCCATTAATTTTATAGACATGATACGTATTTTTAGCTTTATCAAGCAAGTCTAAATCTTTTATACCACACTCTTCTTCAACTTCTCTCATTGCTGCTTCAGAGATAGTTTCACCTTCTTCCACCTTTCCTTTAAGCAAATCCCATTTATTTAATCGATATATAAAAAGCAATTCATCCAAATTATTTTTCACCAAGCCCCCAGCGGCATAGATTATCTTAAAGTTATCACAGAAAAGTTGAAAAGCTTCTTCTATGTTTTCCGTTTGAATGTGAAAAAGCTGAAGGCCTTCATTTTTCCACAAAATTTCGATGATTTCTTTATATTGGCCTTTTTTTGGGTTAACAATAGATTTAACTTCCCAATTTGGGAGATTTTTTTCTATTTTTTTTGAAAATAAAATCTGCTGTTCCTTGATAAAAACTTTATACATTTGCATTCATGAATTACGACAAAGAAACTGCTTTAAAAGTAGCTGAATCCTTACTACAAATTAAAGCAATAAAACTGAATCTTAAAGAGCCTTTTCAATGGGCTTCGGGTTGGAAATCTCCAATCTATTGCGACAATCGCAAGACACTTTCTCATCCTAAAATTCGAACCTATATCAAACAGAAGTATGTAGAGAAAATTGAGAAAAATTTCGATCATGTGGATGTAATTGCAGGAGTGGCAACAGGAGGAATTGCTCAAGCGGCACTTATTGCTCAAGATTTAGGGCTTCCTTTAATTTATGTTCGTTCATCATCCAAAGGGCACGGTCTTCAAAATCAAATTGAAGGTGATTTACATGAAGGTCAAAATGTTGTAGTTATTGAAGATCTTATTTCAACAGGTATGAGCAGCCTAAATGCCGTGAATGCACTTAGAGAGGTAAAATCCAAAGTACTGGGAATGGTTTCTATCTTTACCTATGACTTTGATGTAGCTCAAAAAAACTTTGAAGAGCATCAATGTCAATTAGAAACCCTAAGCGATTATCATCATTTAATAGATATTGCTTTAGATATAGGATATATTAATGAATCAGAAGTTGAATCGCTAAAAGCCTGGAGAGAAAATCCGGCGGAGTGGAAACCATAAGCTATGACTATAATTGAGACAGAAAAGCAAATTTCACCTAATTCCGCAGAAAAGTTATTCCACTTTCTCACGGATATGAACAATTTTGAACAGCTTATGCCTACTGACAAAATTGAAAAATGGAATGCTAATCGAGAACAATGTGAATTTACCATCAAAGGAATGGCGCGTATTGGATTGCAAATAAAATCATCTACCCCTCATAATAAAGTTGAAATAGAATCTTTTGGAAAAGTCCCTTTTCCTTTTACTTTGGAAATTAATCTCAATGAAATTGACGAATCGCATTGCGAAACATCTATGATTTTTCAAGGAGAGATTAATGCTTTTATGAAATTGATGGTAGAAAAGCCTTTGAGAAATTTCTTTAATATGCTGGTGAAAGAGTCAACTCAACTTAATCTATAAAAACAACCTCTTTCATATCGTACGTTTTCTTTTCTCCTGCTCTATCGAGAATTATCTTCCCTGATGGTTGAATTTTTACAACTTTCCCCATGAATTCTCCATCCTCATCTTTAAAACGTAACGCCTGATCATACCCATAAAGACGTTTCATATATTCTTTTTTAATCAATTCTTCTTCTCCATGTTGTAAAAAGGAATAAGTAGAACTGATGTATTCCAATAGGTTTTCTAATTCTATTGATAGAAAATGTTCTCGATTGCTCAACAATTTTAATGATGTAGCTTCTCTAGGAAATTCAGGAAAATCGACTTGATTGACATTAATTCCAATTCCAACTATAGCGTATTGAATTTTATCACCCGCTAATACATTTTCAATTAAGGTTCCTGCTACTTTTTTCCCATTAATTAAAGTATCGTTAGGCCATTTTATTCTCACCTCTCCAACTGACAAATTGTCCATATAGCGATGCAAAGCTAAAGCAATGGTTTGTGCCAATATAAATTGTTGATCAGCCTTTAAGTTAGGACGCAATAAAAAGCTTATGTTCAAGTTTTTAGCATTTTCAGAAAGCCATTTTGCTCCCCTTTGTCCCTTTCCTTCCGTTTGGTTTGTTGCTATGTAAAGTTCCCCTTCGGGAAGGTTTTCCTCCTTAGCCATCTTTAAGGCATGGATATTGGTTGATAGAGTATTAATTAAGTAGTTATAATTGAAATTTAATTTTTGAATAGGCATTTACAATTGTACTGTTATTATAATTTAAAATACAAATTTAGTTATAGAATAAAACAATTGAACATAAAGGCATAAAAAAGTCAAAGGAATAAAGGAATATTAAACAAATAAGTTTAACTTAAGGGAAAGAATTAAATTAAGAATTTTAAATACAAATAGTATCTCAAAGCAGTATAAATGCAAATGAGGATTTGCGTACTTTTGTGATTTTATTTGAGAGAAGCATTATATGACAAAAAGACAAGCCCCAATAGATTCAAAAGAACTTGCTACTATTGCAATAGAAGAAATAGATAACAGGAAAGGGGAAGATATTTTATTAATGGACTTGAGGGAAGTGGATGGTGCAATTACTGACTTTTTTGTTATTTGCTCAGCTAACTCTACAACACAAGTAGGGGCAATAAAGGATGCTATTGAAAGAAAATTAAGGACAAATGCGGGTGAAAAACCTTGGCATATTGAAGGGACGTCTCAACTAGAATGGGTATTAATGGACTATGTAAATGTAGTGATTCACATCTTTCTTCCAGAAAGAAGGGATTTTTATAATCTAGAAGAGTTATGGGCCGATGCAAAGATAAAAGAGATAAAAACAGTTGAGAATTAAAAAACAGGCATGACACAAAAGAAAAATCAACCTCAAAATTCCCCAGGTGGTGGAGGTAATAAATCAAAAAAGCCCACAAATTACTATTGGGTTTATGCAATTATTGTGATTGTACTCATTAGTATCAATCTATTTAATTTTAGTGGTGGAGAACGCAAAACGACTTGGAACAAGTTTGTGAATGAAATGCTCGTTACAAATGAAGTGGATAGGATTATAATTGTTACTGAAGGTGACAATAGCAAAGCTGAGATATACATCAAAAAAGAAGCTTTAGAGCAAGACAAATATAAAGGGGTGAAGGATGGAGGAAGGATGGGTGCTCCTGGACCTCAATACTATCTTAAAATTGGAACTATTGAGCAGTTTAACAATGACTTAGATAAGGTTCAAAAGGACTTTGCTAAAGAAAATATTATTCATCCAGAATACGAGACGAGAAACAACTGGTTTGGAGACATGCTGGGCTGGTTGCTTCCCATAGCAATTATCATTGCCTTTTGGTTGTTCATTATGAGAAGGATGACCGGTGGCGGTGGCGGTGGTGCCGGAAGCCACTTATTTAACATAGGAAAATCTAGAGCAACCTTATTTGATAGTGCGAAGCATGTTAACATTTCATTTGATGACGTTGCAGGATTAGAAGAAGCAAAAGCGGAGATTGAGGAAATTGTAGAATTTCTCAAAAATCCTAAAAAGTATACGGAACTCGGTGCAAAAATTCCAAAAGGTGCTTTATTGGTTGGCCCTCCAGGTACTGGAAAAACACTTATTGCTAGAGCTGTCGCAGGAGAGGCTCAAGTTCCATTTTTTAGTTTGTCGGGTTCCGACTTTGTGGAAATGTTTGTAGGTGTTGGAGCTTCAAGGGTACGGGACTTGTTTAAACAAGCTAAAGAAAAAGCTCCAGCTATTGTATTTATTGATGAGATTGATGCCATTGGTAGAGCCAGAGGAAAAAGCATGGCTCAAGGTGGAAACGATGAAAGAGAAAATACTCTTAATCAACTTCTCACAGAAATGGACGGTTTTGAAACCAACAGCGGCGTAATTTTATTGGCTGCAACCAACCGTGCAGAAATCCTCGACCGCGCTTTATTGCGCCCAGGTAGATTTGACCGATAAATTCACATCGACCTCCCAGACTTGAGGGAAAGAATAGAGATTTTTAAAGTACATGTAAAACCTTTAAAAATGGATCCTTCAGTTGATATTACCTTTTTAGGTAAGCAAACTCCGGGTTTCTCTGGTGCTGATATTGCCAACATTTGTAATGAAGCGGCACTTATAGCTGCAAGAAACAATAAAAAACAAATTGTTTTACAAGACTTCTTAGATGCTGTAGATAGGGTGATTGGCGGTTTAGAAAAGAAAAATAAAATCATTACTAAAAGTGAGAAGAAAACCATAGCCTATCATGAAGCTGGACATGCTGCAGTAAGTTGGTTAACACGATATGCATCTCCATTAGTTAAAGTAACTATTGTACCGCGAGGTAAAAGTTTAGGTGCAGCTTGGTACCTACCCGAGGAAAGGCAAATTACAACTGAAGAACAAATGCTGGACGAAATGTGTGCTGCATTAGGAGGTAGAGCAGCTGAAGAGATTATATTTGGAAAAGTTTCAACCGGTGCATTGAGTGACTTAGAGAAAGTTACTAAGCAAGCCTATGCTATGGTAACGGTATATGGACTTAATAAAAGGATTGGAAACATTAGCTTTTACGATTCCAGTGGAAGAAGTGAATATCAATTCCAAAAGCCCTATAGTGAAAGAACCGGAGAAATTATTGACGAAGAGGTTAAATTAATGGTTGAAGCAGCTTACGAGCGCACAAAGAAAATTTTAAGGGATCATATTGACCAACTGACAACTTTAGCTGAGTTACTTCTAGAAAAAGAAGTCATTTTTAAAGATGATTTGGAGAGTATTTTTGGCAAAAGAGCTTATGAAGAAAGTAGAACGGATGAGTTGCTAAACGATGAAGAAGTAAAAGAAAAAGCTAAGGATAAGAAAGAGACAAAGACAGAAAATGAAAAAGCTGAGCCCAAGAATAAGGCCCTAGCTAATGAAGAGAACACAACAAAAACAGATAATAAAACCTAAAGTGATTTTTTAATACTTTTAGGATATGGAAGATAACTGGATTATGGTTTATAGCTCTGAGTTTGTTTACGTCGTAGAATTAGCACGTGGAATTCTAGAGCAGCACGATATTAAATCTATTGTTCTCAATAAAATGGATTCTATGCATACGCATTTAATCAATGCTCCTATAGAGTTGTACGTTTCAACTGAGAATGAAATCCAAGCAAGACATTATCTGTCAAAAATGAAATTGTGAAAAATTTAATAGAAAGAAGTATTACAGGCGTCTTATTCGTCATAGTCCTTGTTGGAGCAATTATGCTTAGTGAAGCCGCTTCATCTATTTTATTTTTTATTATTAGCTTTTTTTGTCTTTGGGAATTTTACAACCTTTTTGACAGCACAGATGTAAGGCCTCAAAAAAAACTGGGAATCACGGCAGGCTTAATATTTTATATTGCTTCTGTTTTAACAATAAGAGGGACTTTAAGTGAAGCACCTTTAACTTTTATTATTCCACTATTTTTTATTGTTTTCATTGTTGAGCTTTATCGAAAAAGTGTACACCCCATATCCAACATTGCTTTTACCTTTCTCGGAGTGATTTATATCTCTCTTCCAATTTCGCTTTTATATAGCCTAGCTTATTTTAATAACGAAACTTTTGGATTAGTGTACAACTACCAAGTATTGCTAGGATACTTCTTTATATTGTGGGCGAATGATACAGCAGCATACTTTATAGGAAGCAGGTTTGGGAAAAGAAAACTTTTTCCAAGCATTTCTCCCAAAAAATCTTGGGAAGGTTCTATTGGTGGAGCAACATTTGGAATTATAACTTCTGTGGTTAATTATTTTCTATTCCCTAACATTTCCCTTTGGATTTGGATAGGTATTGGTCTTATCGTTGTAGTTTTTGGCTCACTAGGAGATTTAATTGAATCCTTGTTTAAAAGGAGACTAGGCATCAAAGACAGTGGAAAAATTCTTCCTGGACATGGGGGAGTATTGGATCGATTTGATGGCATTTTTATTTCTGCCCCTTTGGTTTACATCTTTCTTAAAATTATTTCCTTATTCTTAATCGCCCCCTATTAAATCATTGTTCTCTTTTATCAATTTACTTCCTTAATTTTGACCCCATAATATATAGAAATGAAGTTTCATAAAGAAGGCTACAAAAGCTTAATCATCGTTTTAGTCTTTATAGGTTTACTAAATTGGTCGACTCATTATTGGTTAATTAAATATCCTATAATTATCTACATTGTATATCTACTCTCTGCTTTTTTATTGCTTGCAATTTTGCAGTTTTTTAGGCAACCTATACGAAAAATTACCCTTAACAAAGAACAAGTTCTCTCCCCTTGTGATGGAAAGGTTGTAGTGATAGAAGAGGTTGTAGAAGGGGAATATTTTAAAGACAAACGCATTCAGCTTTCAATTTTCATGTCTCCAATCAACGTTCACAACAACCTTTATCCCATATCGGGAATTTTAAAATACTTTAAATATCATCCTGGTAAATATTTGGTAGCTTGGGATCCAAAATCTTCTACGGATAACGAACGAACAACTGTTGTAGTTGAAGACCATAAAAAAAGAAGTATTTTATTTAGACAGATTGCTGGAGCAATGGCTAGAAGAATTGTTTTTTATGGCAAAGAAGGAGAAGACGTACAACAAGGAGATGAATGTGGTTTTATTAAGTTTGGATCAAGGGTAGATTTATTTCTTCCAATAGGAACTAAGATTAACGTAAAGCTTAATGAAAAAACCGTAGGTGGACAAACTGTGATTGCTACCTTTAACAATTATTCTTCTTAATTTTTTCCTTCTTCCTCTTTTATTGCGGTTTGTTTTCTAATCGACTCATCGTGTATAACACTAAAAAGGGCTTGAACAAATCGAGTGCTAAGGTCAAGTGCTTCTCCATTTTTTAAAACTCTCCTTAAAATTTCATTCCAACGTTCAAGCTGAAGAATGGTCACATTATTTTGTTTTTTATAAAGTCCTATTCTTTTTGCAATGTCCATTCTAACGGCTAATAAGTCAACCAAGTTATCGTCTATTTTATCTATTCTACTTCTTAACTCCTCCAATTGATTTTGGAAAGTAGGATTAGTAGAGGAGCGTTTTTTACGAACTAAGGTATTTAACAGATGCGTAAGTTCTTTAGGTTTTAATTGTTGCTCTTTATCACTAAGTGCAACAGATGGCTTATAATGCGTTTCAATCATTAAGCCATCCATATCTAAATCATATGCTTTTTGTGCCAATTGTGGAATAAGTGCTGTATTTCCTCCAATGTGGCTAGCATCGCAAATTAGAGGCAAGTTGGCATAAGTAGCTTTTAATTGAATGGCGAGATTCCAATAAGGGTAATTTCTATAAGGCCCATTATCACTCAAATGAAACCCTCTATGAATAGCACCCAAACGTTTTATCCCTGCTTTATTAATCCTCTCAAGTGCTCCCATCCACAAGGATAGATCAGGATTGATAGGGTTTTTTACAAAAATGGGAATATCAACACCTTTAAGGGCATCGGCAATGTCTTGAACCGTAAAAGGATTTACCGTCGTACGTGCACCAATCCACAAAATATCTATGCCTGCTTTTAAGCTCTTTTCTATGTGTAATGGACTGGCAACTTCTGTAGCTATTCTCAGGTTATATTCTTCTTTAATTTCTTTCAACCACTCTAGGGCTGGCTCACCAATTCCTTGAAAAGAACTTGGGCGAGTACGAGGTTTCCACACTCCTGCTCTAAAAATAGCATTGGGATGGTCCTTAGCAATTAAAGTTGCAGTCTTATGGAGTTGCTCTGGGCTTTCAGCACTACATGGGCCAAAGAAATAAAAATCTTTATTTAGCTTGAGCCATTCTTTATCTATAATTAAATCTTCAGACTCCGATATTGTATTTTGCATTAATTTGGTATTTTTTCTTAATTTCAATAATAAACATTTAAAGAATTCCTATTAATTCCTGAAGCTTATAAATTATAAAAGTAGCCTGATTTTTGAAAGCTTTACCATCACTAAGGTACACTTGATCCACTCCCACTCCTTTTGCGCCGATGATGTCAGTTAAATAATCATCTCCTATCATTAAACTGTTGTTTGATCTAGCTTTGGCAGCTTTCATTGCATGATGAAAGATACGCTTATCTGGTTTTTTATAGTGCAAACCATCGGAAATAATTATTTCTTCAAAATAAGATCTTAAATTACAATTGTCTAGTTTTCGATTCTGAGTTTCTACAAAACCGTTGGTAATTATATGCAGTTGATACTTCTTCTTGAGGTATTCTAATATTTCAAACGTACCATCTAATACATTGGTTTTTGATGAAGCAGTAATAACATACTTTTCATTAAAGGCTATTCCTAAATCTTCATCTTTATAGCCGAATTTCAAGAAAGTTTCATAAAACCTTCTCGATCTTAACTCCTCTTTATTGATTTTACCTTTTCTATAATTTTGCCAAAGTGCATTGTTGATTTTCCAATAAACCTTTAAAAAATCTTCAACCTCAACACCAAGTTTAGGTTTCATTTCAAAGGAATCAAACAACTCCATTAAAGCCTCTCCCGCATTTCTATCAAAATCCCAAAGTGTCCTGTCTAAATCGAAGAAAAGATGTTGGTATTTTGTATTCTTCATAAAATTTTAGGTAAAATAATCTAAGCTATAACTCATGGTAATTGACCAAAAGACTATCCAAAAAACAAAAATTAATATGGTTTGTTTACCTTTTTTAAAAAAGGCAGATGCCAAAAGAGCTCCTAAAGGTATTCCTAAAACGGAAGGAGTAATAATTGCAATCCCCCACAACCCATAAGAATCTTTTACTTTAATAA
>CAZKFN010000033.1:0-20911 GCA_964552035.1 uncultured Flavobacteriales bacterium | reverse complement strand
TATTACATAGAGAGTGATGTATATGCTCCAGATAGACGAATTACTCCTCTTATCCTACAACCTTATGTAGAAGTAAGCGATCCTAATGGAGTAATTCCTGCAGGCGATAAAGTTGGAGAGTTAAGTTCTGCTTCTTGGTATATAGGAGAAGCGATACTAGCCAATAAGATTACTGCTAAAGAATCAGAGGCTACTCTGGATACTCCTTTTGCTATTGGAGAGAATAATGCTCTTCATGTTAGGAAGAATAGTACGAAATCTATTCTACTCATCTTTGAGGGGGAGTATTTAGATATTCGTAAGGATAAGAATATTCATATTTCGTTAACCTACACGTTGACTACAACTTCTAATACGGAAGTTAAACCTGCACCTAAGTTGATGCTAAGTAAGCCACAGAGCTGGAAGTACTGTCCATTGGAAGACCAAACGAAAGCAGTCATTGAAGCCACCGTTTCACAAGATAGCAAGCTTTATCAGAGTGCAGTTCAATGGGTGAAAGTAGAAGATGATAAAGAAACTCTAATTGGAGAAGATGATTCTTTCTATCTCGAAGGACAGAACACCGATAGGCTCACGATTAATCCTAGCCTTATGGGTTCTACACTTATACGAGCAAAGAATCATGATGAGGTGTTTTACAATCAAGTTTATGGTATTAATCCAGAGTGGGATGAAATCATAGCCAATAAAGAAAATGTAAATCTTATTTTCATGAACGGTTCTATTCTTGGTCTGATTAGTTTAGACGGCTCAATTAACACTTCTGCCAAAGACAATTTTGTATGTTCAAGATTAATTCTTCTAGAAGATGAAAAGTCTTTATACTTTTTTCAAAACAAACAATCTATAGCATCGGATGGAGGACATTTTAGGATTAGGTGGTTCGATGAAAATATGGAGTATTTAGGAAGATCATCGTTTAAGGATAAAGAAAAAGTTTTCGAATTTGAGAAGAATGTAAAATATGTACAGGTCTCCGCTCCTTTAGATTCTGAGCCTATGGTTTCATATCAAAAGCAGAGTTATAGACCAGCTATAGAAGATTTAAATGGGCTCAATATTATTAAAAACTCAAAGGTTATCTCAACAAAAGGTGCGACAACAAGAAGAACAAATGGTGTTCAAGCAGAAGGTAAATATTATGTAGGATTTGAAAAGTATAAAAAAAATGGTACAGGTGAAGAGAGTTTGGACATTCATCTTTTTTTAGATAAAGAAAGGGTCAAGCTTTTTACTTTCAACATCAAAGATGGAGATAAATTATTCTCGTTTAAAACAACTGAAAGGTTCGATAGCTTGTCTTTTTACGGGGGAGCAGACTGGGTCATATCCAATGAGACAGATGTAACATTCTATAATGTAAAAATATCAAAAGATTACTACGGTGGCTATACTCCATCTCCATACGATATTGCTCCCCACGGTATCCTCAAAGGCACTTACCAATCCGATATTAAATTTACACGATACTTTCCTAAGCTAGAAACAGAGATTGACTTCCTCACTGGCGATACACTTCGTGCTGGTATGGATACCGTAAAAATGAAAGCGGTGTTCAAAACTAATAAGGAGGAAATAAAGAACCCCGAACAATACTTTGATATCAAATGGTATCTAGATCCTGTTGAAGCTGGAGGTAAAGCTGACTATCTAGGTCAAGGTGAGTCTTTAGAAGTTCCTATCAGTAAGATACCACCCAAAGCACGAGCCATTCCTTTCCGATTAGAATACGAATTTAAATAAATATAGAGATGAGTAGATTGAATTATGTATTGGTATCTCCTGCCAATGCTAAGAAGCTAAATAAGGAGTTTAGACAACAAGTTGATGGTCTGTATATTCTCGAAGAGAAAGACTTCGATGGAGTACCAGGGGAGTATCTTTTCCAACGGGTACGACTTTATGAAGGTCAGATTATTCCTCATGGGGATGCCATAATGTTGCTTTCTGGAAAATCAAAAGCTCCAGTAGATGAGATTTTAACAGAAGAAGAAATTAAGGAGCTTCAAGAGCAAAAAGAATTAGAACAAGAAGCAGAGAGTGAAGACATTCACGAAGAAACAACAGAAGAAAAGGAGGTAAAAGATGAGTAATAGTTTACAAGTATCAGCATTTGATAGCATTACATTGGTTCAAGACGGTGACCAGATAGCAGCTGCACTATTTCCAACCAAGCCACTCAAACAGTATGTAAAGCTAGGTACTGATTATGTCTATCCTAATTGGACCGACAAAGAGGAGCAGCCTGTAATCTATCCACGTATTCAGAGCCAAAACACAGGCTTAAGAATGGAAGTAATCAGTGGTACAGAGAAATGGTTTCACAACGACAAAGAGATAAAGTTTGATAGCACAGGGCTAAGTGAAGATAAACGTTTTAAGAAAGAGATGTTTCAAGATGGAGTAGTTCAAGTACCCTCACTTCGTATCGTAGGGAACCTAGCTAGTCCAGGTAATACCTCTCCTGATAAGTTAGACTTCATTGGAGAGGTTAAAGTGGGTATGAATAAAGTAGCTGTAACTCCTTCTATTTCTATTGGATTGGAAGAGGTGGCTGGTGATCCTTATGACAGCTTCATTGCAACAACCAATGGAGGAGTGATTGATAACGTAACAGACAGTGTAGTTTGTACTGCCTATTTAAGAAAAGGAGGAAACAAAGTAACCGAAGGTGTTACCTACAAATGGTATAAAGACACCTCAAATGGCTATGTAGAAATCAATGCTGATTCAGATAAAGCAAACACTAAAACTATTAAAGCCGATGATATCAGTACTACGCTAGTTCTTAAAGTTGATTCTATCATTGGAGGAGAGATTGTATCGACAACTTCCATTCAGTTGTATGATGAAACAGACCCTCTAATTATTAATCGCAGACCAACAGGACCACTTCAACTCACTAATGGTGGAAGTGTTACTTTCAAGCCTGTAGTGATGCGTAGAGATAAGGAGATTGCTATTCCTGGATATACCTTTAAGTATTTACTCTATAACGTAGAGTCTACCTTAATGGAAACAAGGAGTGGTGATACCTGTACAATAACTAGTGGAGATGTAATGGCTTGTAAAGGTAACGTGAGATTACATACCCACGCAATAAAAGGATAAGCTATGCCAAGTGCTGTAGATTATATTACACTCCTGCCTGAAGGCAAACAAGGACCAATGCCAATTAATGCGGGTCTTTATAACTCAAAAACAAGATATGTAAGAGATGAAGATTTTGCTCCTTTTGTCTATAAGTTCAAAACTAATGGACAAAAAGAGTATTATTTACTTCTAGCCAAGGAATCGCAAGGAGTTGACCCTTTAGAAAACAACACGCATGGAAGTGGTGATGTATGGAGAAGGAAAGAGTTTCACGATTTATTACTAGCACGTAAAATTAGGGCTGATGAAATAGACACTGAAAATCTAACAGTCAAAAACTTAAAAACAAATCTTGATGGTCCACGTATTGAAGCTTCAGGTTCCGAAATGAAAGTTTATGGTTTAAAAGAACACCCTAATATTATATTTGGGGTGAATGAGCAAGGTTTTGCTGTACTTTCTTACTATGACAATAATGGAAAAAAGCTATATGATTTAGGACCTGATGGAATCAGCAAGTTGAGTTTTGCTCCTCCGGGTTGGTCATCATTTAAACTGACTAAAATCATGGGGTATAAAGATGCAGATAAAGTTTCTTATTATGATCTAAGTGATGCAACTGATCCTTTTACAGAATTTATAGCACCTGAGTATCATAATTATTATGCAGGAGGTGATCCAACAATATCTGATGAAGAAAAGGCTAAAGAATTATACTTGTATAAGAGCAAAGATGCTTCTTCTGATAATCATATAGATGATGGTTGGTATTATAAACCTTTAAAGAAAAATCATTTTATACCAGAAATTTTATCTTATGAAACCAATAAGCTAATTAAACCAGAAGATAACGCTGTATATCCTAATTATGGTGGAGTTTATGACAGATCTCCTATTTATTTTATGCCCTGTTATTTATATAAAGGAGGTATAAAAAGAGATACAATATTAGTTTTTTGGAATGGAAACTATGGAAATGATGACCATCATATTCCAGAATATTAATTAATAAATCTTGATGAATTGTGTTGATGATGGAAAATGAAACAAGAATAGTTGAAGGTATTGGTTCTATCTCCGTAATGGCTATTGCTAGTAATTACCTAGTGATAGCCCTACAGGATATGGTGATTTGGATTATCTGTATGTTCGCAGTAATCCTATGTGATTTGATAGCAGGTGTAATACATGCTCTAATGGTGGATATTCCTGTACGAGCTTCAAAAGCATTTAGAAGAACATTCGGTAAGAGTGTCGTTTACTTCGCTGTTGTAGCTATGGCCGTGCTCTTAAATATTGCTACTAAAGGAGAATACAAACTGGATAAATGGGCAGTCCTTGCAGTCGCATTTGTAGAGAGTTTATCAATAGGTGGTCATATTCTAGCTATGAGAGGTTACAAGTTTAATCCGATCATGTTGGTTAAAGTACTTGCTAAAAAGAAATATGAAATAGCTTCTGAAGAATTAGAAGGAATTGTTGAAAAGAAGGAGGTTGAAAATGAGCAGAGGAATAAGAAATAATAATCCTGGTAATATTGAGAAAAACTCTACCAAGTGGAAAGGATTATGTAAAGAGCAAACCGATAGTAGGTTCTTTCAGTTTGAGAGTATGGCTTGGGGATATCGAGCAATGTTTAGGACATTAAGAACGTACAAGTCGGTACATGGTAGAAAAACACTAACAGAGATGATTACTCGCTGGGCTCCACCCATAGAAAACGACACAGAGGGCTATATTCGTTTAGTGAGTAATAGAGCTAAGGTTTATCCAAACATAGAGATAGATACAAGCAACAAGGCTCTAATGTGTCGTATTGTTGAGGCTATGAGCTATCAAGAGAATGGAGTACCTGGTGTAATGACTGAAATAGAACAAGGATGGGAACTTATTTAAATCAACCGAAAATGGTTGTTTTTCGGATATCAACCATTATTGGTTGTTTTATCTGGATTGGAATTCTTTTATGCAGTGCAAAAGCTCAAAACAGCTAACAGCTTCTAGAGTAGTAGATGAAAAGAAAGATGTCACCCAAACCTCTAATTTCGACTTGACAAAAATTGACAAGTTATTTACAGACCTCGTAGTCAATACAGATAGGAAACTAGACTTCATTGTGTTTGATACAAGCAAACCTATAGTTGAGGGTAAGCCTCCTATTTTAATAGAAGGCAGCTTAGTAGATAACTCAGTTATTACAGATAAAAGTCAGCAAGAAAAGCTTATAACAGACAATAGCGAGGTTCTAATTAAAGATAAGGGCAAAGTTAATATTAGAGATGAATTACAGTCTAAAGAGAAGAGGAATAACAAAACTTGGATAGAACAAGCAACTTATTTTATAGGGGCTATAATCGCACTTATGTTAATTCTTTTCGTTTTATATAGGAGGTTTCAAATAAAATTATAAATTAGCATTGGCAAGCAAAAATCAGACTTTTAAAGTCAAAAAAGAGTAGTTACCTTATTGGGTGACTACTCTTTTTCCTTTATGTAGAAGCTGCTTATTGATTATTTTCTTTTGTTAGTCCCTGATTAGTGAAACAGGGACTAAATTGGGTGTAGTTAAATAGATTTTGTTAGATTTTAATAGTATAAAAACAAAGGTATAGTGGGCTAGGAGTATCTGTAGCCCTTTTTGGTTTCTTAGTAATTTAAGATTTAGAGAGCCTCCAGTTCTATTGCTTTTATATAAGCATTTTATTAAATAATAGAAGTGTGATAAATAAAACACATTAAACTCATTAGATGTGAATAGGCTTTGCAAATATTTTGCAAATAAATTAATATATTAATTAACCATCTACTAATAAGTAACTTGATAACACTAGGTTATCGTCTGGGGGGCGCGAGGTCGCTGGTTCGAATCCAGTCACCCCGACAAATTGAGTTTCAAGCAGTTACATTCATTTGTAACTGCTTTTTTTGTTAAATACTAAAAGCATTACTACTCATTTAAACCCTTTTTGTACCTTTGAATTAGTTGAAACTTTGCAAATACTTTGCAAGCAGTTTGCAAATAGCTTAAAAAACAAAGGAAAGATGGCACAAGTTAAAGTAGTTTTAGATGACAGAAGAGCTCTAACAAATGGTGAATACCCCATAAAAGTTAGAATTTATCACAAAGGACTGATTTATTTTTCCACAAATGCTTCCACTTTCAAAGAAAACTGGGATGATAAAGTGTTACCTACTGACCCACGACACAAAGTGAAAAATGCTAGAATTAATAATAAGCTTAGCCAAATTGAAAAAGAAGTTTTACCTCTAGAAATGTCTGGAGAAATTCAGCGTTATAATAACAAACAGCTAAAAAAAATAATAGAAGGAAACACCGTAACTTCTGTCAAAGCAATTGGAGATTTCTTTATCGAGTATATTGAAACAAGAAAAGCTGATAGAACTAAAGAGCTATACAAGCAAACACTTGCTAAAATAGAAGAGTTTGATCCTTATGCTACCATCGATCGAATAGATGTAAAATGGCTTACAGAATTTGAACACTGCCAAGCTACCAAAAATAAAAACTCTACCAATACCATATCGATTCACTTGCGAAATATTAGAGCAGTCTTCAATTACTGTCTAGATAACGAGTATATCACTAACTACCCATTCAGAAAATTTAAAATTAAAAGAGAGAAAACCTCTAAAAGGTCATTGAGTATAGATGAACTCAGACTCTTTAAGGATTATCCTATAGAGCCTCATCAAGAACGGTACCGTGATATATTTATGCTTTCATTCTACTTGATAGGCATTAACATGATTGACTTGCTACACCTAAAGCATAGGAATGTAATCAAAGGTAGAATAGAGTACAGGAGAGCCAAAACCAACCGTCTATACTCTATTAAAATACCTGATGAGGCTAAAGCCATTATTGATAAATGGAAAGGAGAAGAGTACTTGATTAATATTATGGACTCCTACAAAGACCACAAGAATTTCATTAAACTTATAAACAAACACCTTAAATTGATAGGACCAGTTGAGATTATTGGTCAAGGAGGTAAAAAGAAAGTTACTCCCCTATTCCCAGAGCTTAGCACATACTGGGCTAGACATACCTGGGCAACTATAGCAGCATCACTTGATATCCCTAAAGAAACAATTTCCCATGCCCTAGGACATGGGAATGATACTGTAACTGATATCTATATTGATTTTGATTTATCTAAGGTGGATGAGGCTAATGAGAAAGTGATTGCTCAACTAGTATAATTTATCCTTTTTAGAACTTCTTTTGCTACCATATTTTACAAAAATAAGCGTAATATTATATATATTTGCAACAATAGGTTTAAACAGAGAGAAATAAAAGTTTCCAGAAAATCAACAGTTAAACAGGAAATCAACAAATGATATTGAATCAAAAACTTCATCCCTTATTAAAGTATCCTGGAGGAAAAGAAAGTGAATTAAAGTATATTACTAAAGCTTTACCTCCAGTTATTGAGAACTATTATGAGCCATTTCTGGGAGGAGGGGCTATCTATTTTAATATGAATGCTAAACATTATTTTGTAAATGATAAATCCAAAGAATTAATGGATTTATACAAAAATGTTGCAAGTCAAGACGATGTATTTTTTGAGAAGTTAAAAGCAATAAATCATAATTGGAAATTAATATCAAGAATTTCTGAAAATCATAGTCAAGAATTATTACAGCTCTTTTATTGTTTTTATGAAGGTGGCTTGGATACAAAACAATTAGATAATAAGTTATTTCAATTTGTTCTACATAATGTTGAAGAGTTTAATGGCTTGTTGACCACAGACTTTAATATAGCTATTGAAGATTTTGTTAATATATTAAAGAAAACTTTATTAAGGCGATATAAAAGGATGAAGGAACTTAGTAAAAAATCAGGGATACTAAAAGAAGCTGATTTAAAAGATAATATTGAGTCCTCACTAAAAGCATCCTTCTATACGCATTTAAGAAACATCCATAATAATCATAAAGATTTTAGAATATCAAACGGATATTCTTCATCCTTATATTTTTTTATAAGACAGACTTGCTACTCTTCAATGTTTAGGTATAATAAATCTGGAGGCTTTAATGTTCCATATGGTGGCATATCCTATAATAAAATGAATTTCGATAGACATTTGGCCTACTTTTCTAGTAAAGAGTTAATGAATCACTTTTCTAAAACAACTTTTGGAAATGAAGATTTTTATGATTTTATGAAAAGGAATGAACCTCAAAAGAATGATTTTATTTTTGTTGACCCTCCTTATGACAGTGAGTTTAGCACATATTCGAAAAATGAATTTTCACAATCAGACCAAGAAAGATTAGCTAATTATCTTGTGAATATTTGTAAAGGAAATTTTATGCTAGTGATAAAAAACACATCTCTTATTTCCAGACTATATATTGAGGGTACAAAAACAGCGAATGGAAACAGTATAGCTATATCAGGTTTTAATAAAAAGTACTCTGTTAGCTTCAAAAACAGAAATGATCAGCATACTCAACACCTCGTTATTACAAACTATAATTTTTAAAATATCATGGCTTATAAAGAAAAAGACATCAGACCATATGTTAAGTTAATTGTTGAAGAAGAGGGTAAAATTACAACAACAGATCTCATAGAAAGATTACGTGAGATACTACCCCTTGACGATGATGACAAAAAAATTTTAGCAGGAAGAAATGATGATCATTTCTCTCAGATTGTTCGTAACTTAGTACGTTATAAAGGCGAAAATAATATTCTTGATAAGCATGGATATATTATTGACAAAAACACTAAGATAGCAACATTCTACGCAAAGGATTATTCTAATAGTCATGATACAAAAATTTCAAATAATGAAATTCAAAAAAGAAAAACAAAAAGACGAAATTATGTAGCCAAAAAAGTTGATTTTGAAGCTAGATATGAGGAGAATAGGGTTTTGGGAGATGCTGGTGAGAGATATATATATGATTATGAAATAGAAAGATTAAGGGAATTGAAGGCTCCTTTTGATATTTTAAGTGAGGTTATACATACATCTAAAGTATTTGGAGATGGTGCAGGATATGATATTCTTTCTAAACAAGATGAAAAGGGAGGGAATTTATATATTGAGGTGAAGACTACAAAAGGAGACTTAAATACACCCTTTTTTATTTCAATAAATGAATTAGAATTCATGAAAGAATACAAAGTAGAGGCTCGCATTTATAGAGTCTATAACTTTAATTATGATATAAACGTGGGTGATGTTGAGGTTATTAATTATAAAACACTTATTAGCGAATACATGATTGATCCTGTTTCATATAAAGTAACACCCAAGATTTTAAATAAGAGTAAATAGCTGAACCTTACCTGATATTTGGAAAGCACTGTGTATCAAAAAGCACTAAGGCAATTAGATAAATAATAAAGATAAAGAGTCCTAATTCATCAGTATTTTAAGTTAACAAGTTGAGGATACCTAAGTATATTTACTCATAAGAAATTATTCATTCTACACTAAAGTCAAACACAGACATATAAGCTCCTGATCCATTAGGACCATTAAATAAAAAACAATATTCACCTTTGTCTAATGGCTTGTCAAAAGTTATTTTATAGACTCCATCTTTTACTTTATCTACATTAATAAGAATATCTAAATCATCAGCTGTGCCTAATGTAAAGCCAGAGTATATGTTTACTTTACCTACTTGAAGCTCTCTAGTCTTTTTTTTACTTTTAAATTGTGCTAAAAGGATATCGTTAGGAGTAGTTGAGGAGTAAAACATGTAATACTTTTCAATTTTATCAATAGGTATATTTCTACTATAATAAAAATAAAAAGTAGGAGTATTATCTACTCTGTTTTTTGAAGAACTTCCTTTATAAACTGTTTTGAGCTTAGAACCAGCTATGCCCATAGTTAAAGCAGAGCCTAAAGTATTTGATTTGGTCTGAAAATAACGAATAGGCTCTATCTGTTCTATACTATTATTCGTTTCATAATAAACTCCTATAGAATCATTTTGAGCTTGAGTATATTGTACTATGCACAAAAAGAAGATAAATGATGCAATTATTTTTTTTAACATAGTTAGCTATTTTAAAAATCATAGAATTAGTTACTTACCTACATTGCTTACTTTTAAATCATTTCCATAGATAGGACTCTTTAATAAGAATTCAAAATCATATTCTAATATCTCATTATTTTGAGACAGATAAAGGATTAATCTTGTAGGCTGATTATCTAATCTTTTTTTAGCCTCTTCAGCAGACTCTTTACTTGGATATGTCCACATATAGATGTATTTATACTGCCAACCAACATATACATTACTCATATATGGAGCACTCTGTGGCATAGCAAAGTCATTGAGGTATGATTGAGACGGAATATTAGTATTTTTGAGAGGTGCTCCTTTATCCACTAATTTAACACCCTCATGAATAACCCCATCTACTTCTCCATTTGCATTAACAAATGCACATTTATCCCAAACCATAGTTAGTGCTTGAGGAGTCTTATTTAATAGCTCTAAAGAAATAGAAGATAATTCTCTGGTGAAAGAAACAGCAATATTCTCATCGCTAAAAAACATATCATGTATATCAGTAGCGACTTCTATGCCATTTAACTTAACTTTATTTAATTCAATATTGCAATAAACAGAGTGACCTTGAACTTTAGAAGAAGCACATCCTGCTAATGTTAATACTAAAACAAATGAAGCTGTCAAAAAAGTAAATATTTGTTTCATAATATTTAAGGTTTAATTTTTTAGAAATCTGAACCTCTCCTTTGAACTTGCACCACATTAAATATTTGGGCAACATCGTTGAGGCTTAATTGAAAATCAGTATAAGTTCTATTTAAAGAATGCAATGTAATTATTGCATGGTCAACATCGTGTTCTATTATTTTTTTTACAAGAATGCCTTTAGTCTTATGCACTATTACAAAATACCATTGTTTTATATGGAGTTTATATCGCCAATAGTCACGATTAACTTCACGGCATATTAATATATCATGAGGAGCCAAACTTCTCTTTGAATCATCATCCATTGAATCTCCTAATACTTCAAATGCCATATAGTTACCATGTGGCTCGTGATCAACGAATACAGGAATTCTAGGCAGAGTTTCCATATACTCTGCATCTGCAAAACCAGATAGATATCCAGCTTGTGCATATTGACTTACTAAAGGAATCATTTTAATATTTGGATTAGTTATGAGTTTAGCCTCATCATTTAGATTGGATTCTATCTTCTCTTCGGGATGCTCTAGTAACATTTCCCCTTCTCCTGTTATTAGCCAATTGGCATTTATCTGAGGAAAAGCCTTAAGTATTTGTTCAATAACTGAACTACCAACGCTACTGCCTTCTCTTATCCAGTTGCTAGCTTGAGTCTGCTTCACACCAACAGCTTCACAAAAAGCTTGATGTTTTGCTTTCTCTCCCGCAAATAGAGTTTCACGTATAGCTTTGATTCTTGAATTAATACTATTCATAAACGACTCATTATTTATCACAATTTAGTTATAAATTATTCCACCCTATAATGTGAAACAATGTTAAATATAACTGATTTGTTATATACTAGATGGATATATCACAAATTAGTTATATATTCGTATTGCTATGTCAAACATAATCACAAAGATATGATATTATGACACAGAAGTAAATAACGAAAATACGCTAAAATGAAGATAAAAGCTACTAAAAAAGATAATTTTTCCTTTCAAAAAGGATATTACAGTCTGCCTAATAGCAAAATGGGGGAGTTTAGAAAAAATGTAATGGATTCTCTAAATATTTCTAGAGAAAGTTTTTACAGAAGAATGAGAGGAGAAACAGAGTTAAAAGTATCTGAAGCACAAATAATAGAAGATATTTTCAACAGGTACAACATAACAAACATCTGGGGAGATAAATAACATGGAAGCCTTTACAAAACGAGAAACACAGATAGCAGAACTCATTGCATGGGGTGCGAGCAAAAAAGAGGTAGCTGATAAACTATTCATATCAGAGTACACTGTAGATAATCATTTACGTAAAGTCTATGAAAAGGCGAATGTAAATAAAGCGAACGAGCTTTCTGCGTGGTGGTTTTGTACAAGGTTCCACATATCATTTGATTTATCTCCCCTTAAAAGAGCGGTTATTGCAGGTGCTCTCCTACTCTGCTTCATTCCCAGTGAGGTCTATGCTTACAGAGTGAGAACAACTAGAACAAGTAAAACACGTACGTGTGCAAGATATTCAAGAAGATATACATCCACAAGAAGAGAGTTACAATTATGAGTAGAAAGGTAGTAGGTAAAGTTACAGCAGTTGAAAAGAAATGGCTTTCAACAGCAGAAGTACAAGCATACTTAGACTGCAGCTCTAATTGGCTGCAAAAGTTAAGAGATGAGGATTTAATAAAGTTTTCAATAGTTGGTAATAAGTTCTTTTATGATCTGTCTAGCATCGACAGACTCTTAGAAATGAATAGAGTGTAAAGATGCACAGGGTGATAGAGCGTAGAGAATATCTCTATCATCCACACTTCAAGTAGTTCTTTGACATTGTGATAAAATAAAAGCAGATAAGCAAGTGAGCAGGAATGCCAACATGCTTGTTGAGGCTGCTTTAATATCATGTTACGGTTGAAAGTCCGTACAAAGTAAAGAACTATTTAATATAGCCAGTACTAAAGCATGAGGCTGCAAATCGGATTTGCTACTGGCAACAATCAATCTTAAAATATTAATGCGATGGAATTAATCAGTTTTGTGCTAATGGTATTAGCCTCTATTGGTGCTTTTACCATGTTAGGGTCTTCGTGTGTTACACCAAGTCCTATGCAAAGTATAGCAATAGGTTTAACCATTATCATCTTTTTATTAACACTAATCGGAGTAAGGATAACCTATAAAGAGATAAAAGAAAAATTTAATAAATAATCAATGCGTATGGAGTTAGATTCGCAAAACAAACTAATAAAAGAGCATCTAATGCAAGGTAAAACAATTACAGCTTTAGATGCTCTTCGTTTATTTGGATGCTTAAGGTTAAGTGGAAGAATACACGATTTAACACATAAAGAAGGTTTACCTATCCATTCTAGAATGATTACCAGAAGTGGAAAGAGAATAGCCGAGTATTATTTATCTAAAAAAGGAAATCATGATATACAATTTATTTGAGTGCAAAGTACGCTATGAAAAGATGATGGAAAATGGCGTTAGTAAGAAAGTATCAGAACCCTATGTTTTCGATGCACTAAGCTTTACTGAAGCTGAAGCACGAATAATAGAAGAAATAACACCATATATCAGTGGAGAGTTTACAGTATCGGGTATTAAGAGGGCTAAATACAGTGAAGTTTTCTTTTCAGAAGATGAGGCTGCTGACCGTTGGTTCAAATGCAAAGTTACTTTTATCACACTGGATGAGAAAAGTGGTGCAGAAAAAAGATCATCAACCTATATGCTAGTTCAAGCTACAGACTTGAGAGATGCAATAAAGAAACTAGATAAAGCAATGGAAGGTAGTATGGCAGACTATCAAATATCAGCTGTATCAGAAACTCCTATCATGGATGTTTACCTATACACTGATAAAGGAGAAAGCGAGGTAAGCAATGAACAATAAAGTAAAGCTAAGTGATCTTGATGTAACTGTAACTTATAGAGTAGGGTTAGGTAATGTTGAGGTATCTGATAAAGTTTTGAGAGGATTAGAGAAAATGCAAGACCCTAGATGTTCTAGTCATGATGATGACGTACTGGGAGCTAAATGTTGGCTGTCTACAACCATAAGCGAAAATAGTGCTTATGAATTTGAGTATCAAATAAATAATGTAGAAAGCGAGGCCAATTAATGGCAGCAATACATATCAAAGGTTATGCACTAGTATCAACACGTTATTATCAAGGAGAGCCAAGCCAATATAAATGGGATAATGGTTCTATTGAGCTAATAGTGTGGCTTAGTAAAAACAGATGGAAATACTTCGTACGAAAGATAGCTTATATGAGACCTCTTGAATCATCAGACAAAATGGTGATGCAAAAGATGGATACTATAGGACGTGAAGCAATAAATCAATTGAACAGACATGAGAAACATAGAATCACAGATTCAAATTAGTTGTGTGAGATGGTTTAGATATCAATATCCAAAGTTAGGGAAAGTATTGTTTGCTGTACCTAACGGAGGATATCGATTTTATTCCACAGGACGAATATTAAAAGCAGAAGGACAGCTTCCTGGAGTATCTGATCTTATACTACTTACTCCAAGAGGTAAGTATGGAGCCCTCTGTTTGGAAATGAAAGCCCCAAAGGGTAAGCAATCAGCATTACAAAAACTATGGCAGGAACACGCTGAAATGGCAGGTAATAAATATGTACTCTGCTACTCCCTTGAAGACTTTATGAATGAAATAAAAGAATACTTAAATGAAGAGAGTTAAATGTATTCAATGTCAATACTCCTATGAATTTATAGAAAACAGTTGTGCGTGTAGGAAACTCAATAAAAGAGTATGTGCTGCTAATAGATATGGCAGAGTCTGCAAGCATTACAAAACAAAGTAAAAATATGAACTATATAGCCGAAATTAATTCGTTCTACGATTGGCTCGAAATAAATCAAATAAGTTCAAATGCTATTAACTTGTGGCATGCGTTAATGAGCGTCGCAAACAAAGCATCTTGGCAACCACGATTTACTGTAGCCATATCAGTTCTTGAATTAAAAACAGGGCTAAAGCGTAGAACTTTAGAGAGAGCTCGAAATGAACTTAGTCAGAAAGGTAGAATAACATGGAAAAAAAGAAATGGAAATTTAGCAGCAGAATATAGCTTAATTAGTCTGTGCGACAAAAAGTATATCAAATTTGACGCACAAAGTGTCGCACAAGCTGACGTACAAACTAACGTGCAAGTAGTCGCACAACCTGTCGACATTAATAAACTAAACAATACTAAACAATCTATATCTATAAATAGCGATGAAGCTAATTTTATATCTCCCTTGAATGAAACATTAGATTTGCTCCTAGAAGATATGAGTTGGAAAGAAATTCTTTGTATGACTTATAAAATTCATGATTTTGAAACCATAGAGAATTATCTAAAACAATTCTTTGCTGAATTAGCAGCAAGAGGCGAAAAATATAAAGATGAAAAAGATGCTAAGTTTCATTTTGCAAACTGGCTCAAGTGCGAGATAAGTAGAGAAAAAGAGAAAAGAGTCAAAACAAAGAAATCAACATTACCCATTAATGACTTTAGTAACCAGGATAAAGTCTATAAACCATTTTAACTATGAACGATATACGATCCTATTTTAAAGAGATGAAAGATGCTGGGTTTTATATAGCTGATGAGACCCCTCGATTAGTAACTCCCCACGCAAAAGAATGGTTTGAAGCATTTATGAAGTGTGCAATAGAAAGAACAGGTAATGCATATCAGCCTCAACCAGAATACAACGAAATTATAGATTGGTTATCAGATAACAAAGGCAAAGGTTTGCTTATGTATGGTAATTGTGGGCGAGGAAAAACACAGATAGCAAGAAATGTAATCATCCCTATCTATCTAAAGGTACATCGCAGAGTAGTCAACTTCTATAATGCAACTGATCTAAAGGATCTAAGTAATATTATAGATAAGAAGTTTATATGTCTAGATGATATCGGAACAGAAACATCTGTTAATAGCTATGGAAATAAATTTGATCCTGTATCAGAAATATTAGATAAAGCTGAGAAAGAGAGTAAACTCCTAATTCTAACAAGTAACCTCACAGGAGAAGAGTTAAAAACAAGATACGGAGATAGAATATTTGATAGAATTATATCCACAACCAAAAGAGTAATCTTTAATGGAAAAAGTTTAAGACAGTAAGGCATTATGAGAACGCTACATTTAAACCTAAAGGAAGAGTTCTTTAATCAAATAAAAGGTGGCCATAAAAGAACTGAATATAGAGCTGTAAAACCCTATTGGACTACTCGATTAACTAAACATTTTGATTTTGTAAAATTCAAATTAGGATATGCTAGAAATGCTCCATTCATGATTTTTGAAATAGAGAGTATTAGTATAATTGATACTCCATCTATTCACAGAGATTTATTGAAAACCTCAAAATCCTATGCAATTAGTTTTAAAAATAGAATAGAATAGAATGAAAACACTAGATCTTATCTTAATAATTATTGCAATAGTACTTGCAATACTCTTAATGATATCGCTAATAATCGAATATATAAACCATAAAGATTTAGACGACTCAAGGAAAGAGGAATATTGGAAACATATAAACAAAAAATGAAGACGAACTTCAGAATATTTGGGAAAAAATGTAGGAACAATAACTAGCGAATACATTGTAATATTAAAAAAAGAATAGATTAATTAACTATCTGTTTGCATCTGTCTTAATATAGTATAAATACTTCTCTCACTTAAATTATACTTTTTACTTAGCATAAGGACAGCATAAGAAACCTTATCACCTTGTGCTTTGTACTTTAGGAAGTCATTATAAATATCAACTTGGATATAATCAGAAGTTTTGATTCCAAGCTTGTGAAGCCTCAACAATAATTCTCTGTTGAGGCTTAATATTTCGTACCGATTCATGATGTAAGTTGATTGCAGTGTGATATCTAAATATACTATGGAATTAAGCCAGTTCATGACTTACTTTGTATAAAAAAAGAGATGAAAACACCGATTACTTATTACGGAGGAAAACAAAGAATGCTAAAGCATATTTTGCCATTAATTCCTAATCATACACTTTATACAGAGGCTTTCTGTGGAGGAGCTGCAGTCTTGTTCGCTAAAGAACCTGTTGAGGCTGAAGTCATCAATGATATCAATTCAGAGCTTATAAACTTCTATTGGGTAGCAAAGCATTGTTATCCTAAGCTAAAAGAGAAGATTGATGCAACACTACATAGTAGAGAAGCACATGCTCATGCAAAATATATATCTGATTATCCGACATTCTTTACTCCCATAGATAGAGCTTGGGCTATATGGTGTTTGAGTAAGATGTCTTTTGCATCTAAGCTCAATGGACCATTTGGGTATGACTTTAAAGGGAAAGTCCCTATCAAGGTAAAGAACTCTAAAATTAATTTTACAGAAGAAATATGTAAACGATTAGAGAATGTAACTATTGAAAACCAAAATGCTCTGAAGATTATATCTAGATACGATAGAGATACAGCCTTTCATTTTATAGACCCTCCCTACTTCAACTCTAACTGTGGACACTATGAAGGACTATTTAATGAAGAACACCTTCAGCAACTGTTAGCTTTATTACAAGAGCTAAAAGGCAAATTCATGCTTACTATGTATCCTTATGATAAGATAGAAGAGCTAGCAGCAGAACAGCACTGGACTGTTCATAAAGTAGAGAGAACACTTAGTGCTTCCAAAACCTCAAGAAAGAAGCAAGAAGAGTGGATCGTATGTAATTATTAATATATCAATCAAGAGTCGTTCATTAAGAGCGGCTCTTTTCATTTAACTTTTAATCCAAACAATTATAAACTATGTCAGTAAACAAAGTAATCCTATTAGGCAATGTGGGTAAAGACCCAGAAGTTAGAAGTCTAGACAATGGAATTAAGGTGACTAGCTTTCCTTTAGCCACAACAGAACGAGCATATACTCTCAAAAATGGAACTCAAGTGCCAGAGCAAACAGAATGGCACAATCTTGTTTTATGGAGAGCTTTAGCAGAAATCGCTGAGAAGTATATTAAGAAAGGAGACAAGCTATATGTTGAGGGAAAGATTAAAACAAGATCATACGATGATGATAAAGGAATCACTCGATATATTACCGAAGTCTTTGTCGATAAGCTGGAAATGCTCTCTCCCAAAACAAACTAATACTAACCCACATAAGCGAGCCACCAACTGGTTCGCTTTTTTATTTCTAAAACATATGATTATGTATGAAGTAACTTACGTCAATTTAGTAGAGCCACAAATAAAGGTTGATATCCCATATTACACAACAAGTCCTACTACACTAAGAAAAGAGCTTAAGCGAAATAGCAGGGCAAAAAAGGTTGTTGTAGTTTGTCATCAAATAAAATGTAGTGTTGATCGTTTTAATAAACTAAAGAAAGCCTGTAGTAAGTTTAATGATTATGGACTTAGTAGAGAAGATAGACTCTGGATTAGTAATTATGTTCGCTCTTTTGACTTTGCTGCAGTCCAGGAAAAGAAAGCTTTATTTAAAGCTATAGTTGAGGCTATTAAGTGGGGATATTAAACTCGATATTTTGTAGTATGAAAAATATGATATATATTTATTAATATTCATTCACAAAATAAAAAATATGCCAAATATTCTCCAGAATTGTATGGAAGATATGAGTATCTCATATCTTCAAGCATTATGTGCAAAAGTAGGCTATAATATGGATTTCCCAAAGAGAGATAATTGTGGGGTGGACACAACATTAACCTGCCCAGGCAAACCTTTGGAAACATCTCAGATATATAGTCCTAAAATAGAAATACAACTAAAGGCATCATATTCAAATGTTACAGTCACACCAGAAGGTGATATAAAATACAAACTAGAAGTTAAAAATTATAATATTTTAATTAGAGAAGATTCTTTTTATCCTAAAATTCTCGTCTTATTACATATGAATAAAGATCAAGACTTTTGGATAGAGCAAACAAGAGATTATCTTAAACTAACTAAATGTGCTTATTGGTTAAACTTAAAAGGATTTCCAGAAACAGATAATAAGAATACAATAACTATAACAATTCCAAAGGAGAACATTCTTACAGCAAAAACGTTAGAAACACTAATGATAAAAGCCTCTAACAGAGAAAACTTATGAGTACAATTTTAGATAGAATAAAAGATATAGACCAACAAAACTTCATTCGATTTCTTGAATCTAAAGGATGGAAGCAAAGTGTGTCTTTCGAAGACAAAACATATCAGTATATATCTCCTGATGAAAAGTACTCTGCGCTCATTTTAGGTAATAAACACTACTCCGATTATAACAAGGTGTTAACAGAATCATTAAAAAGTGTTTCTGAATATCTTTCTATAAATTTGGAATCCTTGTTAGCTAATCTTCTATATCCTGCATATGATGTATTAAAATGGAGAATCTCTAATGAGTCGACAACTAGAGGAACTATATCTTTAGAATCATTTCCTCAGCTTTTAGACTCTATAAAGAATACCTTCTCTTCTGCATTAAAAGATATTGAAAATCCAGCACTGAAACATTTTAAAGTAAACACAAAAGACGCAACTAACTTATTTAAAGATTTACAAGTAGGTCAAACAGAAATAGGTAGTTATGTTATCAACATATTATCTCCACTTGGTTATTACCAATGGGATTTGTTTGATTCTAATTATGAAGAGTATCCAAAATCAAGAAAAGTAATAGAGCATATTCTAAGCAATATAAATTTAGTCTCTAGGGATATAAATAGTGGAAACAAAGACAATATTGAAAAAGCTTTAGAACAAACAGATTTTAGTGTTAATTTTTTAGAGTCAATCCTTGATATTAAAAAAAGTGTGGGTGATGAGTCTTTTATAGAATTGCAAACTGATTGGTCTGTCTATTTACCTCCCTCACAAAAGACCCCAACTAAAGTTGTTTTACCAGAGAAAAATATTATGCTACTAAATAATATTATTGATCAATATACTACTCAAGATGAAAAGATAAGCACAGAGTCTTTTGTAGGAAAAATAGCAGTAATTGAGAGTAATCCTATTATAGACCAACGAGAGTTTGTACGCATTCGTATGCGTACAATCAATCAAGAAGGAAATGCTATTACTCTTTATTCCAACTTAGACTATAATGCTTATTTTGAGACCATATCAAAAGCATTTTCACAAGGCTCTAATATTATTTTAGAAGGAACTTATATAGAGAAAGGCCCTAGAAAAAAAGAAATAGAGAATGCTTCAGTTCGATTGCTGGATATTTAATTTTAGAGAGGTGGTGACTTTTCTCAAACCTTGATTAACACGTGTTTATACTAACACTTCTACTTATATTTAACCTATCAATAGGTAAATGATAAATAGGTATGGGAAAGGTAAAGATTTTCTCAAGAGTGTCACAACAGAACTACGAGAAGTTAGAACAAATTAAAGAAGAGTATGGGTTCAGATCAGTATATCAGATCGTGCAATCACTAGTGCATACTTTCCTGGATAAGGTGGAAAGCAAGAACCTTAATAATATATCTGCAGATGAAGAGATAGAGAACATGTTCGAAGAGTTCTCTAGGTTTGAAAAACCTTCAGCAGATGTTAGGTATGTAACTCCTAATCGAATACCACACTATAGGTGCGATGGCAAGGAATCCTAACTATATTAAAATGATTAAGAGCTATCGTTGGCAACAGCTAAGAGCTAGGCATATCATGAGCTATCCTCTTTGTCAACGATGCTTAGAATCAGGTAGAACAACAGCTGCAACAGAAGTGCATCATATCACACCAGTAGAGACAGGTATAACTTATGATCAAATGCAGCAACTCATGTTCGATTACGACAACCTTATGAGTGTATGTAAGCTTTGCCATACTAAACTACATGAGTCGCTACACTCCTTCGACAAGGATGCAGTGAAAGAGAATAATGAACGTACTACAGAGCGATTCTTACAGCATTTTTTCAAAAAAAGCACCTAATTTGTCAATATATCGAAAAGTGTCATTTTGTCAGAAAAAAGCACCTTTTTAACACTTTTAACATTTAGGGGGCGGCCTTTTTTTTGAATACCCCCTCGCCCCCTCTAGAC
>CAZKFN010000032.1:975-21202 GCA_964552035.1 uncultured Flavobacteriales bacterium | reverse complement strand
TATTCAGGCTTACCCTACAATCAAAGATCTTGCTGAAGCTAAAGAAGAAGAGGTGATGAAGAATTGGCAAGGTCTGGGCTATTACTCTAGAGCAAGAAATCTACATCATACTGCTCAATACATCTATAATGAACTTCAAGGAAACTTCCCCAGCACTTATAAAGAAATTCGCATGTTGAAAGGTGTAGGTGATTATACAGCTGCCGCTATAAGTTCTTTGGCTTATGATCTTCCTTATGCAGTACTAGATGGAAATGTTTTTAGAATATTATCTCGTTTTTTCGGAATTGAAACGCCGATTGACACTTCTATGGGTAAAAAAGTATTTCAAGAATTAGCCAATGAGCTTTTAGATCCTAAACGTGCTGCAAAACACAATCAAGCTATGATGGAATTTGCCGCTTTGCAATGTGTTCCTAAAAACCCCAATTGCAAAATCTGTCCCCTTCAAGAAAAATGTTTTGCTTATCAGCATAATAACGTTCAACAACTTCCAATAAAAAGTAAAAAAACAAAACGCAGAAACCGATACTTCCACTATCTAATCATTAGCTGTCAAGAGAATTTACTTATTAAACAAAGAACAGAAAAAGACATTTGGAAAAAGCTTTATGAATTTCCTCTCATAGAAACCCAAAAAGCAATGAACTTTACAACTTTAAGGGAAAATGATGCATTTAAAAAAATATTCCCAACCACTGAAATACAACTTGAAGCTCAATCTATCACCTACAAACACATTCTTTCGCATCAAATAATATTTGCGCAATTCTACCACTTAAAAGTTATTAACTTTGCTGAACTAAAATTGGAACATAGTCAAATAATTCATCAAAATGAATTGGAACGTTTCCCAATTCCCAAATTAATTGAAAACTATTTAAAAGAACCAACCAATTTATTATCTTTGTTTAGTATCTAAAAAAATATTTAAATGGCAGGAGTTAATAAAGTTATACTTGTTGGAAACCTTGGAAAGGATCCAGAAGTAAGACACATAGACGGCGGCAATGTTGTGGCTAATTTTTCCATTGCTACTACAGAAGGTTATAGAGACAAAAATGGAGAGAGAAGAGAAAGAACGGAATGGCATAATGTCGTTTTGTGGAGAGGTTTAGCAGGAGTTGCTGAAAAATACCTCAAAAAAGGAAGCCAAGTCTACATCGAAGGTCGTCTACAAACCCGCTCTTGGGAAGATAAGGATGGTAACACAAGATATACCACTGAGGTAATTGGAAACAACTTAGTTATGCTTGGAAGGGCTTCTAACGATGGGAGTTCCACAAATAACCCAACATCAAATAACTCAAGTCCTTTTAAGGAAGAACCTGGAAGTAATGATCCCGATTTATCCGGTTCAAAGGATTTTACTGAATTTAGCGAAGATGCTAAAGACGATGATTTACCATTCTAATTTAAAAAATGAAAAAGCATGTCTTGAACAACAGTTAAAAATTTGGAAGACCCCCTAGAACAGTACATAAATTTTATCTCCTTAAATACAACCATAGTGGAAGCTAGTTTTGAGGTAGCTTCCTCTATTATTGTTATAATCTTATTGCTACTTTGTTCCGCCTTAGTTTCGGCCTCAGAGGTGGCCTTTTTTTCTTTATCTCCAGCTGACCATGAGAAAATAGACAACGGCGAAGTCAAAGCTTCTAAAGTTATTCAAAATCTTATTGAAAAACCAAAAAGATTATTAGCTACAATACTTATTGCCAATAACTTTATTAATATCTCTATTGTTATTATTTCAGCTTTCCTCACTCATGAAATCATTTCTTCCCTAACCCCCCAAATGCAATTTATATTGCAGGTAATCGTCATCACCTTTCTTTTGCTGTTGCTTGGTGAAGTTATTCCAAAAATATATGCCAATCAAAAACCCTTGAAAATTGCGATTTTTATGGCCTACCCTATTCATTACTTAAGAATATTGTTTAAGCCGTTTAGCAGCTTACTAGTGTATTCCACCAACTTCATCGACAAAAGGGTAAAGCGAAAAGGACATCAAATTTCTGTAGATGAACTTTCTCATGCATTAGAACTTACTTCGGATGAAAGTGATATGGAAGAGGATCAAAAAATCTTAGAAGGTATAGTTCGCTTTGGGAATATTGACGTAAAACAAGTTATGACTGCTAGAGTAGACGTAATTGCGCTGGATGAAAAAAGTAGCTTTTCCCAAATCAAGGAAGTTATTTTAGAATCAGGCTATTCTAGAATTCCCGTATTCAGGGATAGTTTTGACAACATCTTGGGAGTCTTATACATTAAAGACATCTTGCCCCATTTGCATAGAAAGGAATTTAAATGGTTAAACATCATAAGAAAACCATATTTTGTACCTGAAAATAAAAAGATAGACAATTTATTAAGGGAATTTCAAAACCTTAAAATTCACTTGGCCATTGTGGTGGATGAGTATGGGGGAAGCTCTGGGATTATTAGCCTTGAAGATATTATTGAAGAAATTGTAGGCGAAATTAGCGATGAATTTGACGATGTAGATGTCATCTATTCTAAGCTAGATGATTACAATTACGTTTTCGAGGGTAAAACTCCATTAAATGATGTTTATAGGGTTTTAGAAATCAACGGCGAAAATTTTGAAGCAAAAAAAGGAGATTCTGATACCTTAGCAGGATTTGCCTTGGAAATTTTTGGAAAAATCCCTCAGAAAAATGAAAAAACAACTTTTGAAGAGTACACCTTGACAATTGATGCAGCAGATAAAAGAAGAATTAAAAGAGTAAAAATAACCTTGCCAGAAAAAGAGGAATAAGTTGAGATCCACCATTATTATATTAATTATCCTTTTAACATTAGGTGCTTGTAGCGAGAATTCCATCCCTCGCCCTCAGGGCTATTTTAGAATAGACTTGCCTGAAAAAACCTATAGAAAAATAGATACACTAAATTTTCCTTTCACTTTTGAGCTGCCCCAATATGCTCTTGTTAACTTAAAAAGCAATAAGGAAAATGAACATTATTTAAATATCGATTTTAAACGCTTTGGCGCCACAATTTACCTCAGCTACCACCCCATTGAAGACAACCTAAAATCCATGCTGGAGGATTCTAGATCTCTAGCTTATAAGCACACCATTAAAGCCCAGGAAATTAATGAGAAATTATTCATTAATGAGAAAGAACACATTTATAGCACATATTATGAAATTGAAGGAGATGTAGCATCCGGCTCTCAATTTCACCTCACCGATAGCATTCACTATTTTATAAGAGGCTCCTTATATTTCAACGTTGAACCAAATTTCGATTCCATTGCTCCAGTACAAAATTTTATCAAAAAAGACATCATGCACTTGATTGAAAGTTTTCAATGGAAAAACCGACCCGTACTAGATAAAGGGAAATAAATACTTAACTAATTTAAGGTTTTTTGAATATTTAAGGTTTTTTGAATAATTCCAGCATTTCAAATGTATCCAAAGCTCTGCTAATAGGCACCACTTGATAGGTAGAACTCTTTTGCAAACTAAGCTCTAAAATATCATCTTGAGGAATTAAATCTTTTTGTTTTGAAATCTCTTTATCCATCATCATTCCCCAAGTGGCACCACCAGTTAGACAAGCAATAAAACCATCCTTTTCTAAATGTTGAAGAAACTGAAAGCTTGGGTAAGGAAATAAAGTCCTTACATAAAAATCCTTCTTGATTTCACCTGGTTTATAGCTATTAGAATAAGGTCCCAAAATGTCAAATTCATGCTGAGGATGGCATAAAGCAAACTTGACTCCATTTTTAGGAAAAGAGGATCGAACTTCTATCTTTTTCTGATTATGCTTCAAAGTAATATCTATCTGATGTATAGCTTTTTCATAATTATTGGTTTGGCACTCTAAATCGAAAGCTCTTAAACTATCTACCCATAAATATTCTGCCAGTAAACCCGAAATGGAATTATTTTCTATAGTTTTCCAACTTCGAAGACTCGCACTTTTATTAGCTTGAGCAGGATGGACAGCTTTTGCCAAAGCTTTTCCTTTTTTCACAAGGGTTTTTATTAAATTCCTATCTCCTTTATCACTCTCATAATTCAATTCATATTTTAGCATAAAAAAATCTTTCCTCCTCTTGCTTTGAGGGAAAACAGTTGGACAAGATATTTTAGACCGATATCTTTTCATATTTAGAATGTTAAAATATTTTTCCTAATCCTTTTTAAAGTTCGTTACTAAAACTTCACGAAACTCTTTCTTGGTATTATCGTGATAGCTAATGTAATTACTTTTGATGTTAAAGGTATTATACTTCTTGCTCCATTCCAAAAACAATTTATTGACTTTTCCTTTATAATGTGTCACATTCGATATGGCAAACTTTACTTTTTGTTGATTTAAACTTTCCATTAAATCGAGCAATCTCTTTTCCGTTACTTCATTCCACAGTTTATTGTACTCACTAAAAGTGATTAAGTAAGGAGGGTCAAGATAAACAAAATCATTTTCTTGAAAAGTCAATTGATTTAAAAATTCTTTGAAATCTAAGTCAAAAAAAGCGATGGACTTCTGTAGCGTTAAATCAAAATAATCTCTTAGAGCTTTGGCTGTATTTTTATTAAAATCTACGTTTCCCACCGGCAAATTAAACTCTCCTTTGGAATTAAACCTCAGCATCCTGTTAAATCCAAATATCAAAAGCAAATACAAGCGCAATTCGCTTTTTGTCTTTGCAGCATTGTAGTCTTTTTTAAGTTGCTGGTATGCCTCTTTATTGTATTTTGCGTAATAAGTTTTCTTCCACTTATCTTTTAGCTCTTGAGGAACCACATCTTTAAGATAAGAATGGGACAAACCATAACTATCGATAAGCATTTGGACATTTTTAAAAAACAAGTCAGGATTTTTAGCTTGAGTACATAAAAATTGATGCAATTGAATAACCTTTTGATCGATATCATTTAAAAGGTATTCTTTTGCATGAACATTTAGAAAAACAGAGCCTCCTCCTGTGAAAGGTTCTATAAAACGATTGATAGAAATGGGGAAATATGCACTAATCTTTGAATAGAGTTTATATTTATCTCCTACATAAAATAAAGGGGAACGATATACTTTCTCTTTCTTAGCCATATTTTTTAGTTATAAATAAAAACTCTTTGTGGTTTTCAAAATTCGTTTTCCCTGTATTAAAATAAGGGTGTGATTGTTGAAACATTTTAGTTTTGCCGAGATTCTCTAAAATTCCTTGAATTTCCTCTAATTTGATTTTATTTTCGGAAGATTTACTCTTGGATTTATAGGTATTGTTATAAGAAACTGCCAAATATTCAACCTCCAAGCTTTCTACTAAATCTCTAAAAGCCTCTTTTGCCTTTACCGTACAATATTGACTCATATTCTCTGGCTGGGGTTTTAATGCCACTCCATAAAGTTGGGGTTTTTCCCATTTTACCAAATTTTCATAAACATGATAAAAACGACTGTATTGTCTTGAGTTATATGGTGGATCTATATAAGCTACATCTCCTATTACCTTTTTTGCCAAAAGGTTTGCATCCTCTTGATGGATTTCTACTCCCTCAAAATCAGCAGTTTGAATCAATTTAAATTGAAATGGTTTTTGGGTAATGTTTTTTTTTATATAGGCATCAAAATGTCCAACGGTATTTGCCAATTTATCCATAGAATATATTAAGGAAGCAAGTAAAATAGCATATTCTTTTGCGTTGAGTTCTTCTTTTCTAGCCTCAATATCTTTTCTTATCCAATCAATAATTCTAGCTACCTCTTTTTCATAGAACTTCCCTCCAAAATTTTTAGAGAAATAATCCTCTTTCAGTTCATTTGGCTTTAGAGTATTATATTTATGGACAAATTCTAGAATTTTTTCTACACTCCATTTTTGAGGATTAAAAAAAGCTTGATAAATAATATTGTTTGCGTATAAAAAATCATTAAGGATAACTTTTTTGTAATGTTTCATTGCAGTTTGCGCAACAATTCCAGTGCCTGAAAAAATATCGATAAAAGTATTTCCTGTTTGAGTTTCCTTAAGGATAATTTGCATTATCCAATCTGCCAATTTGGATTTATTCCCAATATATCTCCGATTTTGTAATTCAAACTTTTGGGCTTTAGAACCGCCTCCATTTATCAATCGATTTTCTTTTCTCCTCAGCTCCATTTTTTTTGACAAAATACGAAAAAATAAAAATTAACTCATTTAAAGGTTTAATAGGTAAAGAAAGTAGCGTTATGAAATTTTATTTTTAATCAGCCTACTTAGGAAGGTTTCTATAGAACCACAAGTCGTCCTACAATTTTGAAAGATTTTTACCTCTAAAACTATGTAGGCTATAAACCATACCCCCCAATAAAATAAATGCTCCCAATTGATGCAATAATCCCAAAGCCAATGGAACTGCATAAAGTAGTGTAAAAACACCCAGAAAAAATTGCAAGGTTACCGCAAAAAACAAAAACTTAAGTCCTTTACTCTGGGTGGTGTCCAACTCTCTAGCTTGTCCAACGATAAAAATCACACAGATCATTCCATAGACAACGAATGCAAGGTATCTATGAACAAACTGCACTCCAGCAAGACCTTCTACAAAATTATGCCATAGTGGCTTTATCGCTGTTACTGCTTCAGGCATTAAACTGTCTCCCATTAAAGGCCAAGTATTGTAGACCTTTCCTGCATGAAGTCCTGCCACATAAGCCCCCCAAATAATTTGAATAACTAATAAGAAAAAGGTCACTATCAATAAAGGCTTCATCCCTCTCTGAGAAACAGGCTTTTTGGGATAAATCAAACCTAGAGCCACCCAAAAGGTATAGGCAAAAGTTAAAAATGCAGTAATTAAATGTATGGCCAATCGGTAGTGACTTACGTTTGGCATTTGTTTTAGACCGCTTTTGACCATATACCACCCTAGCATTCCTTGAATTGCTCCAAGCACTAAGATTAAAATCAATCGAGGTTTTAATTCCTTACTCAATTTTTTCTTCATCCAAAACCACAGAAAAGGAACAATAAATACTACTCCCAAAAATCGGCCGAAGGTTCTATGAATGTATTCCCACCAGAAAATCCTTTTAAACTCTTCAACGCTAAAATTAAAATTAACTCTCTGATACTCCGGATATTGTTTGTATTTATCAAACAACTCTTCCCAATGTGCTTCTGTAGAGGGTGGTGTGCTCCCAAATAAATTCCATTCTACCATGGACAAGCCGGAGTGGGTCAAGCGAGTAATTCCCCCAATTGCTACCATAATAAAAATCAACAAACACCCCGTCAACAACCAAATTACGATAGGCTTATTTTCTTTTTCCATATTCAATACAATAACCTTGAGATGTTATTTTTATTACCTTAAACTCTTTAGAAAATAGGTAAATAAATTAGGGAAATTAACGGTAGGAATTCCTTTATGAACTACATTTTTCATCCCCTCTTCTTTTAATGTTGCTCTCAAGGAACCTATGCTATCCACCTCAATTTCACCTTCTCGAGCTTCTGTTTTTCCTTTGACTTCTTTTGTAATTTCAGCTTGGTAAGCTCCATTGTTAATTTCTCCAATAAAAGAAACCAACTCCCTGGAAGTCATTTCATTCCTATCAAAAATAAAAGTTGCTATTTCCGTCTCAAAATCAACATGACTATAGCCAACTCCACGAAGAGAAGCCACTTCAGTTTCAATTTTATTGGCACAACCCATGGCACAAGTCATTCCCTCTATTCTCATATTCACTGTAATTGCATTTTCTGCTAAGATATTAATCTCATCGAGAGAAGCCTTTTTCTCAATTTTTGGGGTCAATATTTCTCTTTGCTCAGGCGTAGATTCACAAGCTATAAACACGGTAATAAACAGAGCGAACACCAGCTTTGAAATTTTTATTTTTTCCATAAAAAGTAAAGATTTGAACGCAAATTTAAACATTTATGATTTGAAAAAAGTAATGTTTAATCCATTATTTCTTCTTTATAAGTTAATTTAAAGAAGGTTATAAAATTACCCGTTGAAAAGACTTTCCCCGTTGAAAAGCTTTTTTTTTTGATTAGATGGGCTTAATACCAATTATTTTATGGGCTTAACCTACCTTTGCCCTCAATTTTATAAAAGGCAAAAGCTTGAACAAACTCAATTATAATTGGATTATTTTCATCGTTCTTTCCCTTACTTGGGGTAGTTCCTTTATTTTAATGAAAAGGGGCTTAGAGTCTTTTACTGGATTACAAGTAGCCAGTTTAAGGCTCTTTATTTCATTTATTTTCTTGTCTCCAATAATTGTTATCAACTTTAAGAAAATTAAGATTCATCAATGGAAGCAGCTAATTTTTGCAGGACTTATTGGCAGCGGCTTTCCTGCTATTTTATTTCCTTTAGCACAAACAAAAATCAGTAGCTCCATAACTGGAGTTCTCAACACCTTAGTCCCTTTATTTACCGTAATAATTGGTTTATTGTTTTTTAAAATGAACTTAGGTAAACTCAAGGCTATTGGTGCTTTACTAGGTTTGGTAGGTGCTGTAGGCTTGCTTTCCGTTAGTGGGGGCATTTCATTTGAGCATGAAAACTTCAGTTATGCTTTATTAATTATTTTAGCAACCATTTCGTATGGAACTAATGTCAATTATTTAAAAATTTATTTAAAAGATATTGATGCTGTTAACATTACAGCTTTTGGTTTTTTATTTATGGGTCCTACCGCAGCAATTTATCTTTTTAGCACAGACTTTATCAGTATTCTGCAAACCGATGAAGGTGCTTGGAAAAATTTATTATACATTGGCATCCTTGCCTTATTTGGCACCAGCATTGCTGTAATTTTATTTAACTTGCTGATTAAAAGGTCTTCGGCTATTTTTGCCTCCTCCGTTACGTATGTCATTCCTATTTTTGCGATAATGTGGGGAGTCCTGGATGGAGAAACCTTAGAAAGTCCACAAATCATCTATACAATTATCATTATATTAGCAGTTTACATTATAAACAAAGGGAATCAAGTTGAAGAAGAATACGCTCTAGAAGACGTTGATAAAATAAATTCTACTAAATAGTATTGTTTATTAACAAGCTTTTGTTAAATTTGCCGTCCAATTTTCGGAAACTTAATTTTAAATTAATAGTACATGTACGCAATAGTAGAGATAGCAGGGCAACAGTACAAAGTAAAAAAAGACCAACAGATTTTTGTTAATCGTCTAGAAGGAAAAGAAGGAGATAAAGTTGTTTTTAACAACGTACTTTTAACCTCAGATGGTAAAAAAATAGAAGTTGGCGCCCCAGCTGTAAAAGATGTATCCGTATCTGCAAAGATTATCGAACATCTTAAAGGCGACAAGGTAATCGTCTTTAAAAAGAAAAGAAGAAAAGGATATAAAGTCAAGAATGGTTTTAGGCCTTATCTTAGTAAGATAGAAATAGAAAGCATCGGATCGGCAAAAGCAAGTCCAGCTAAAAAAGTTGAGAGCAAACCAGCTGCAGAAAAAACTGAGCCTAAAAAAGCAACAGCAAGTGCTGCCAAAAAAGCAACAGTTGAGAAAAAACCAGTAGCTAAAAAGGTAGAAGCTAAAAAACCAGCTGCAAAGCCAACAACAGCAGAAAAAAAGCCAGCTGCAAAGAAAGCTGAACCAAAAGCAACAGCGGTTAAAAAAGCTGCGCCTAAAAAGGCTGAAGAGAAAAAACCAGCTGCAAAAAGCACAAAAAAGGAAGACAAGTAATTAGCTTAGCTGATTAATTATTACATACAAAACATATAGATTATGGCACATAAGAAAGGAGTTGGTAGTTCCAAAAACGGGAGAGACTCGGAAAGCAAACGTCTTGGTATCAAAGTTTTTGGTGGCCAAAAAGCAATTGCAGGAAATATTATAGTTCGCCAGAGAGGTACTAAACATCATCCAGGCGAAAATGTAGGCATGGGTAAAGACCATACATTATATGCATTAATTGATGGAATTGTTACCTTCCAAAGAAAAGGCAACAATAAATCTTTTGTGCATGTTAAAACAGAAGAAGCACAAGCATAACTTTTAAGTTATCTTACTGATACTAAGCCCAATTTGCTTGCAGATTGGGCTTTTTATCTTTTTAAACAACTGAAAAATGGAGGTTCTTTCTTCCATTACTTTATACTAAATCACAATGCTAGCGTTATAGTGAATTGCAAATATTCCTTTATTCTACCTTAACTTTGCTAGCGATAAATATTATAAATATGTTACAACCGGCTATACTTCGTGAAAATAAAGAAGATATAATTGAGAGATTCAAAAAAAGAAACATCGATACTCGAGCAACAATTGATGAAATTATTCAATTGGATGAACAAAGAAAAACAGCACAACAAAAATTGGACGACAAACTGGCGGAATCCAATAAAGTTTCTAAAGAAATTGGAGAACTTTTTAAAAGTGGAAAAGCTGATGAAGCCAATCAATTAAAAGAAGATACTAAAGATCTAAAAACAGAAACTCATCAATTAAAAGAAGAGCTAGGAGCTATAGAAAGCAAGCAATATGAACTACTTTTTAACCTCCCCAATGTCCCTAATCAAATCGTTCCAAATGGAAAAAGTGATGAAGACAATCAAGTGGTTTCCGAACATGGAAAAGAAAGGGAATTTGATTTTGAAGCTCTCCCCCACTGGGAATTGGCAAAAAGACACAACCTGATTGATTTTGAATTAGGAGTTAAAATCACAGGAGCGGGTTTTCCACTTTACCGAGGGAAAGGAGCAAAACTTCAAAGGGCATTAATATCTTTCTTTTTAGATGAAGCTGAAAAAGCAGGTTATGAGGAAGTTATACCCCCTTTGTTGGTGAATGAAGCTTCTGGAATTGGTACTGGACAACTTCCCGATAAAGAAGGGCAAATGTATCATGTAGGTTTAGATGATTTATATCTTATCCCAACCGCAGAAGTTCCCATCACCAACATTTATAGAAATGTAATCTTAAAAGAAGATGACTTCCCAATTCGCAATTGCGGTTATACCCCATGCTTTAGAAGAGAAGCAGGTTCTTATGGTAAAGATGTAAGAGGATTAAATCGCTTACACCAATTCGATAAAGTAGAAATTGTTCAAATAAGCAATCAAGAAAACTCATACAAAGCCCTAGAAGAGATGAAAACCCACATTCAAGGAATTTTAGAAAAGCTAGGCTTACAGTATAGAATTTTACTTCTTTGTGGTGGGGATTTAGGTTTCGCCTCTGCTATTACTTATGATTTTGAAGTTTATTCTGCAGCTCAAAAAAAATGGTTAGAAGTGAGCTCTGTTTCTAATTTTGAAACCTTCCAAGCAAATCGATTAAAATTGCGTTATAAAAACAAAGAGAATAAAACCGTTTTAGCTCATACTCTTAATGGTAGTGCAATGGCACTTCCAAGAATAGTAGCTGCACTTCTAGAAAATTATCAAACAGCAGATGGAATTGATATTCCTGAAGCTTTAGTACCTTACACTAAATTTAAAACCATTTAAATGAGGTTATTTTATATTGGCATTTGTTCAATAATATTGCTCTCCGCATGCAAGCGAGGTTTAAGTGAAACTGAAATTGAAAAGGTGGATCACCTGCAAACCCAACTTAAGCAAGCAAGCATTGATTTGGCCCAAATAGACAGTGCCAAAATCAAAGCAATAACTATCCAGTATTTTGAGGACTTAGATTATTTTAAAGAAAATTTCACGGATACTGTTGATGCTGAATTTGCCCATTTTATCAACCAATATTATGGACTCAAAGAAATGATATCCTTTTTAAATGAAAGTTATCCTATAGCTGTAAAAGAACTTGATGTCAACAGAGCCCAATTACAGAATTTAAAATACGATGCTAAAAACGGATATGTAGAGCCTCAGCATTTTAAACAATATCTTGAACTTGAAACTGAGAATGAAGAAATTATTAAAAAAACCATAGCAAGAATAAAACGAACCTATGGGAAGGTTATTAATGCCTATGAAAAAATGTCACCCAAAATAGATTCTATTATTCAAGAAGATAGAAAGGAAAAAGACAATTCATGAAAAAGGCAATTTTAATATTCACTATACTAGGTTGTCTTTTTTATACAGATATAAAAGGACAAAACAACCAGCATACGCTTTATTCTTTAGCAAGACAAGCAGCACAAGATGGTGAATTGGAAAAAGCCATTTCTTATTATGAGGAACTCTACAAGCAAAATCCCATAGATAATTATTATCGAGAACTTATTGTCTTATATCCCAAAGTAGATGATTTCAAATCAGCTGAAAGGTTGATTAAAAAACAATCTAAACTCCACCGCAATCGCATTGATTTTGCAGTAGATTTAGGCCAAATATATTTTTTACAAAAGGATCATAAAAAGGCCAATAATTACTTTGAAGAAGCTTTAAAAAACTTAGATGCTAACCAAAGCAATACCTATTTATTAGCTAATAAGTTTAACTTTTATGGACAATATGAATACGCTGAAAAAACCTATTTAAAAGCAAGGAAACTTCTTAAAAATGAGAGCTTATTTCATTATGAATTAGCAAACTCCTATGGACAGCAAGGGAAAACAGAAGAAATGGTTGGGGAATACCTCAACATCATAAGAGATAATCCCAATACCATGCAAACCATAAAGAATGTTTTGCAGCGTTTGCTTCATCCCGACCCAGACAATAAGCAAAGGGATAATCTACGTCAACAGTTACTGAAAAGAATACAAAGCGAACCTCGAGTTACAGCCTACTCCGATTTACTCATTTGGCTTTATATTCAGGACAAGGATTTTGAAGCCGCTTTTATACAATCCAGAGCTTTAGACAGTAGGCTTAACGAAAAAGGAAATCGGTTAATCACACTGGGAAATCTTGCCTTATCCAACCAAGCCTACGATGCTGCTGAAAAATGTTTTAACTACGTGATTAAACTAGGGCATAATGAACCTTATTTTATGACGGCTAAAATTCAATTGGTTGAGGTTTATAAAGAAAGAGTATTTCAAAACCCACAACGAACGACTAAGGAGCTAAGGGAACTCAATGCACTCTACAATAAAAGTATACAAGACTTGGGAAGAAACGCTTTAACTACTCCCCTATTGAGAAGTCAAGCTGAGCTACAAGCTTATTACCTCAGCAATATAGACACAGCAATTTTAATTTTAGAAAATGTAATCCAACAACGAAATTTAGAGCAAAATGATTTGGCCGCCTGTAAAATAGATTTGGGCGATTTAATGCTATTAAACAACGACATTTGGGAGGCTTCTCTATTGTATTCTCAAGTTGAAAAGGCATTTAAATATGATAATTGGGGTGATTTAGCTAAATTTAAAAATTCGAAAATTGCTTTTTATACGGGAGACTTTTATTGGGCTCAGGCACAGCTAAACGTCTTAAAAGGCTCTACCTCTAAATTAATTGCTAATGATGCTATGGAGCTCTCTTTATTAATAACCGATAACATTGGATTAGATAGTATAGTAGAACCCTTAGAGTTTTATGCTAGAGCAGATTTAGAATTTGCAAAAAAGAACTACGATAAAGCGGAGGAAACACTGGATTCTATACAATTACTTTTCCCCGCAAGTAGCTTACAAGATGAAGTTTTATTTAAAAAATTTCAAATTTATAAAGAACAGTTAGACTACAAAACAGCAGCCGAGTTTTTAAGAAAACTATTGGCCACTTATGCCGATGATATTTTAGGAGACAATGCCCTATTTGAATTGGCAAAATTGGAAGAAGAAGTTTTTGACAACCAAGAAGAAGCTATGAAACTCTATAAACAACTTATGGTGACTTATCCTTCCAGCTTATTTGTGGTGGAAAGTAGAAAAAGATTTAGAAGATTAAGAGGAGATGATATAGACAGCACAGAGTATCATCTAGAAAACAATGAATTATGATAATATATAGTGTTACTCTAAATGTAGATAATGAGATTCATGACACTTGGTTACAGTGGATGAAAAACACCCACATTCCAGATGTTATGAATACTGGATTTTTCGAATCTCATAAAATGTGTAGAATAATTTCTCATCTTAAAGAAAATGAAGGAACAACGTACAACATTCAATACCGTTGTAAAAGTATGGCTGACTTACATCAATATCAATCTAAACATGCTCCTCAACTTCAAAAAGAACATCAGGATTTATACCAAGATAAGGTAGTTGCATTTCGTACCTTGCTAGAAGAAGTAGAATGAAAAGAGTAAGAGCAAAAAAGCATTTAGGACAACACTTCCTTAAAGATAATCAAATTGCATTTCAAACCGTTGAAGCTTTTAATGTGGAAGGCAAGTTTAAAAATGCACTGGAGGTTGGACCTGGAATGGGGGTGCTCACCGACCTTTTAATCCAAAGAAAAGACTTTAAACTCTATTTGGTAGAAATCGATGGGGAATCAGTTGAGTATCTAAAAAACAAAAATGAAGTTCCTCATGAAAACATTATTGAAGGGGATTTTTTAGAGTTGGACTTTCAACTGCTTTTCCAAGAGAAGCCTTTAGGAGTGATTGGCAATTTCCCTTATAATATTTCCACTCAAATTTTATTTAAAGCCCTAGATCACAAAGAACAAATCATAGAGGTGGTAGGTATGTTTCAAAAAGAAGTAGCCGAAAGAATTACGGCAAAAGCCGGCTCAAAAATTTATGGAATTACCTCAATTCTACTTCAAGCTTTTTACGATACTGAGTATCTTTTTACCGTTAATGAAGATGTTTTTGACCCTCCTCCAAAGGTAAAATCTGCTGTAATTCGTCTAAGAAGAAATAATATAAAAGAATTAGCTTGTGATGAGAAAAAGTTTAAATCCATAGTTAAGTTGGCTTTTAATCAAAGAAGAAAAACTATGAGAAATTCTTTAAAATCAATTCTCAGTGATGAAATTAAAGGAAATGAAATTTTTGGAAAACGCCCAGAGCAATTAAGCGTTGATGATTTTATTGAACTCACCAATTTAATCGATTCAGTATAAAACAAATTTAAGTATCTGATTTTTATAGCAATTAAGACTAATTGCTAAATAATCTTTGGTTAAATTCGCAACTTGAATCAGAATTACCTAAATAATCATGAAGTTTAAAAATTTGTACTTTGCTACATTGCTAAGCATTGTCAGCCTTGCTTTTTTTGCTTGTAACGAAGGAGAAAAAAGCTCCAATCAAAGCAATACCAAATATGAAATCATTGAAAATGACCCCAGTCAAACTAGGATTTATACCTTAGATAATGGTTTGAAAATTTATTTATCGGTTAATAAAGAAGCACCTAAAGTTAACACTGCCATAGCAGTTAGAGCAGGAAGTAAAAACGACCCTGCCGATGCCACAGGTTTAGCACATTACTTGGAGCATATGCTTTTTAAAGGAACTGATAAGTACGGAACTTCTGATTTTGAAAAGGAAAAACCTTTATTAAATCAAATCGACAGCCTTTACGAGGTGTATCGTAAAATAAATGATGCTGAAGAAAGAGCTTTTATTTATGCTCAAATTGACAGCATTTCAAACTTGGCTTCAACCTATGCTATCGCCAATGAATACGACAAATTAGTTTCAGAGCTAGGAGCAACAGGCACGAATGCCTATACTTCTTTCGAACAAACTGTTTATATAAACGATATACCTTCAAATCAAATTGACAAATGGTTACAAATCGAAGTTGAGAGATTTAGAAACCCACAATTTAGATTATTTCACACGGAATTAGAAGCAGTTTATGAAGAAAAAAACCGTACTCTAGACAACGATTTTAGAAAAGCATGGTATGCCACTTTCGATGGTTTATTCCCCAAACACCAATACGGACAGCAAACGACTATTGGAACAATTGAGCATCTAAAAAATCCTTCGGTTAAAGAAATTAGAAAGTATTTTGATAAATACTATGTTCCTAACAACATGGCTATTTGTATGGCTGGAGATTTTGATCCCGATGTAGTTTATGAAAAGATTAAAGAGTACTTCGGAGGCATGGAAAGAAAAGATGATCCCGCTTTTGAAGTGATTCAAGAAGAGCCTATACAAAACATTAAAACCAACGAGGTATATGGTCCTGATGCTTCCTTTGTTTACCTTGCCTACAGATTTGAAGGTGAAGGAAGCCAAGAGGCAGATTTAATGAACATGGCAGATATGATTTTATCCAACTCTGCAGCAGGCATCATCGACTTAAACCTCAACCAAGAGCAAAAAGTATTGGGTGCTTCTTCTTTTAGCTATATTCTAGATGATTATTCCACACATATGTTTTATGGTAGAACTAAAGACGGACAAACTCTAGAAGAAGTGAAAGATTTAATCTTGCAGCAAATTGACAGCTTAAAAGCAGGGGCCTTTCCTGATTGGTTAATGGAAGCTATCATCAATGACTTAAAACTTTCTAGAATTAAAGGTTTAGAGAGTAATAGAGCTAGAGTTGGTGAGATGGTAGAAGCTTTTATCCTTCAAACCGATTGGATAGATGTAGTGGATGAAATTGATAGATTATCTAAAATAACCAAAGAAGAAATTGTCGAGTTTGCCAATACTCATTATCAAGATAATTATGTTATAACCTACAAAAGAACGGGTGAAGATAAAAATGTTTTAAGTGTTGAAAAACCAAACATTACTCCTGTAGAAGTAAACCGAGAGGCTGCTTCTCCTTTCTTAATTAAAATGCAAGAAATGGAGGTAAATCCTATTGAACCTGTGTTTTTAGATTATAAAAAGGAAATTACAGAACAGGAATTACCAAACGGCATTATCGTTAGAAGCATAGAAAACACTTCTAATGATCTTTTCTCTTTATATTATGTTTTTGAAATGGGTAATAACAACAATAAAATGTTGTCTCCAGCTCTTCAATACCTTAAATATTTAGGTACCGATGATTTAAGTCCAGCTGAGATCAAACAAGAGTTTTATAAGATTGGCTGTGAATATTCCATTTCAACTGGAAATGAAAGAGTGTATGTTTCTTTAAGCGGATTAAATGAAAACTTTGAAAAAGGATTACAACTTCTCGAGGGGTTGTTGAGCCAAGCTAAAGTGAATGAAACTGCATGGGAAAATTTACTTTCTGACATCTTAAAGCGTAGAGAAGACAGCAAGTTATCTAAGGGCGTTATCTTAAATAATGGACTGATGAATTTTGCTAAATATGGAGAGAACAATCCTTTTAAAAATATTCTCTCAGAGGAAGAGTTAAATGCCATAAATCCTCAAGATTTGGTGGACTTAATCCACAGTTTAAACAGTTATGAGCACAGGGTATTATACTATGGCCCGTATGCAGACAAAGTGCTTACTCAAAAGCTAGAGAGCTTACATCAAAGTCCAGAAAACTTAAATGCAGTACCTGAGAAAAAGGAATTTGTAGAGTTGGCTCAAACAGAAAGTATTGTGCATTGGGTAGATTATAAAATGGAGCAAGCAGAGATTATGTTTATAGCTAAAAAAGAAAAGTTCAATCCAAAAACTGCTGCAATTGCTAGAGTTTATAATGAATATTTTGGCGGTGGAATGGGCTCTATTGTTTTCCAAGAAATGAGGGAATCTAAGGCTTTGGCTTATTCAGTTTACTCTACTTTTAGCACCCCTTCCGACAGTGCTTCATCGCATTATGTAATTGCTTATATTGGAACGCAAGCAGATAAATTGGGCAGTGCTATGGATGGTATGTTAGATTTGTTAAACAACTTACCCGAATCCAACAAGAGTTTTGATTTAGCTAAAAAGTCTGCTTTAGAAAAGATTAGAACGCAAAGAATTACCAAGGCTTCTAAGTTATGGAATTACGAATCCGCTTTGCGTCATGGTTTAGATTATGACCAAAGGGAAGATGTTTACAAAGCTATTCCAGGTATTAGCATGGAGGACTTAAAGGACTTCCACAAAAATTATATCCAAAATAGTGCTTATGATATTGTCCTTATTGGGGATAAAAATAAGTTGGATTTTGAGGTTTTAAAGGAATATGGCTCAGTTAAAGAGCTGTCTTTAAAAGATGTTTTTGGATATTAGATTATCAAAGCTAAATTTTAAAAAAGCTAGGTGGAAATGCCTGGCTTTTTTTGTTGAAAAAAAGAAGAAGGTCTAACTAGCTAAAAGTATAAGATTTTCCCAAAAAAGTATAGCTTAATCAGCAAAACGTTTTCAATAATTAAACCAGTGAAATGATAGAAGACAACTTAAATCTTACATATTCAAAAGCCCCATAATTCTTAACATAAATTTGCACACCAGCCCTTTAATGTTTTTAATTTAAACTTACTTTTACCCTTGCTTATAATTAATAGGCCTGTGGACGTTGAACAAATAGACACATAATGTGGTTTTATTTTAAGAGAAAGAAAGTGATAATTTAAGTTGTGATTCTTCATAAGCAGGGTAAGCTAAATTGTTCAGAATTCTTTATATAAAGCAAAATCTACTAAAAACAGTATTCACTATCTAGTGTATTTAATATTAATTTAAGTATAGGAAGCATAAAAAATAATACATGACAGAGCAGAAAAAAGCCCCAATTTATAAAATATTATTACCTATTTATAAGTTTATTCAAGAAGAAAAGTCAGGGGGTTTAGTTTTAGGCATAGCTGCTGTCCTTGCTTTTATTTTAGCAAATTCACCTTGGAGTCAACATTACTTTGAGTTCTTTCAACAGAAATTAGGACTGATTATTAATGGGAAACCTTTTCTTAACCTCAGTATTCATCATTGGATAAATGATGGGTTAATGTCGATTTTCTTTTTTGTAGTTGGTTTAGAATTAAAAAGAGAAATCGTTGCTGGAGAGCTTTCCAATGTGCGTAAATCAATGCTCCCAATAATCGCAGCTCTTGGAGGTATGTTTTTTCCTGCTATGATCTACTTTATCTTTAATCCAGGAGCAGAAGTTAGTAGTGGTTGGGGAATTCCTATGGCAACTGATATTGCTTTTGCTTTAGGTGTGTTATATCTTTTGGGAGATAAAATTCCACTATCGCTTAAAGTTTTCCTTACTGCTATTGCAATTGTCGATGATTTAGGGGCAGTGTTGGTAATTGCCTTCTTTTATACTTCTGATATTTCTACCCTAAATTTAGGTATTGGATTACTCTTTCTATTGCTGATGTTTTTAAGCAATCGCCTAGGGGTTAGAAACATTGTTTTCTATGCTATATTAGGGATAGGCGGTGTATGGACTCTTTTTCTTCTCTCTGGAGTTCATGCCACAATAGCTGCTGTATTAGCAGCATTTATGATTCCTGCAGATGTAAAAATAAAAGAAGATGTCTTTAATGCTCGACTTAAAAAGAACTTAATACAATTCAAAAATGCAGACCCTAATCACCTACCTACTGTAACCGATGAACAACTCAAAATAATCGATAGGATGTCAAGAGATAACAAAAAAGCAACTCCACCTTTACAAAGATTGGAACACACTATGCACCCTTTCGTTACCTTTTTGATTATTCCCATATTCGCTTTGGCAAATGCAGGAATCACAGTGCTTGATATGAACATGAAATCTTTATTAGAAACAAATGTAGCTGTTGGTGTTGCATTGGGTTTGTTAATAGGAAAAGTGATAGGAATTGTGGGTTTAACTTGGTTAAGTATAAAATTAAAAATAGCCTCTTTGCCTCAAGGTATGAACTATAAAAACCTCTTAGGCGTAGCACTTTTAGCATCAATAGGTTTTACAATGTCACTTTTTATTACCCAATTAGCATTTGACCATGAACAATATCAAATGCAAGCAAAAATCGGAATATTTGTCGCCTCAATTATTGGTGGAATATTAGGATATATTGTATTAAATAAGAACCCTTCTACAGCTAGAAAAAAATAAACCTCTCATCGATACTGTTCTAAATAATTTTTTTAGTATAAATCGATTTTTGAATAGACAACCAAAGTATTGCTCGCAACATAACAAAAGTATATAACTTATAAAGGAGTTTATTACTTTTTTCCATTGTAGATCAAATGCTTGTTTTTTTGGTATGCTTAAACTCCTTCAGTTGTTTGTATGAAGGAAAGTATCCAAAAAAAACCTAAGGCGCAAATAGATTCTAGATACTATTCCTAAAAGCAGATAATGTCTTATTTTCAATTATAAAGTTGAAAGACACAAATAAAGCGCTATTTTTAATTAACTTTAAATAAATTAATTTCTAACCAAAAATGACTGCAAAAAGGAAAAAATACGGCTTTGCATTTTCTTGGAAAAGAGCCTTAGGAATCACATCAGCTAAGCAAAAGTTTGCTCGAAAAACA
>CAZKFN010000032.1:0-965 GCA_964552035.1 uncultured Flavobacteriales bacterium | reverse complement strand
TAAAATTACTTTTTGGTAAAAAATAAAACAAGTTGCATAAACTCCTGACTTTATTAATGGAATTTATGCCTATTCTTCCTAGTACAATAAGTTGGTTAACTCCGAAATTAACTTCCTTTCCCTGAAATTAAATTTTCTTCAAAAGTTGGCAAAACATGGTTTCCTACCATTAAACATAAGAAAAGTTCTCGATAAATGAGACGTTGAAAAGGTAAAGCCTACTGATGAAAGTATTGGAATTGACTATAAATAGAAATATAAGCTGAATCCTCAAACAGCTAGAATGCTTAAAATTAAAGCAGTAAGACTTATATCAAGAAACTACGCAATTAAGTATAAGAAAATCTAAACTATGCTTACACTACTCCAAATGCTTACCTAAAGCATTATCAAATTCCTCTTTAGCAACAGATAGCTTTGCAAAGCTTTCCCCATCTACTTTAAGCTCATCTCCTCCCACAACTCCAATTGAACCAAAAGGAACCCCAGATGTTTTCATTGCATCTTTAAATGCCTGTTCTTGTGCTTTGGAAACACTTACTACAACTCTTCCCTGAGCTTCACCAAATAAATAAGCATCTTTTCTTATGCCCTCTTCGGTTTGAATATTAAATCCTAAGTTATTAGGCATTGCAGACTCTAAAAGAGCAATAAACAAACCCCCATCTGCGCAATCATGAGCAGATTTCACCAACTTATCTTTAATAATCCTTTTTAAAGTTTTTTGAAGTTTTACCTCTTCTTCTAAATTAAAGTAAGGAGCTGAACTTTCTTTAATGTTATGGTAAGAATACAAATACTCTGAAGAATTGATATCATTTTTAGCAGTTCCAAGCATATAAATTAAATCCCCTTCCTCCTGAAAAGCCAAAGTCATCATGTTCTTTTTGGAGGGTAATATTCCCATCATTCCAATGGTTGGAGTTGGATAAACAGGAACTTCCTTTCCGTCTATAGCGCTTTGA
>CAZKFN010000031.1:0-22455 GCA_964552035.1 uncultured Flavobacteriales bacterium | reverse complement strand
CAATCTTTTGTTGACGTATGGTTTCCATAAGTTACAAAGTTAAGATTATTAGACTTTGCCCAATAGAATTAATAGCCTTAAAGCTATATACTCTTAATAGAGCATTCTATGTGGGTATATTTTAAGATGCAAGTTCTTAATATGCTCATATAAAAGATCTTTTAACTCTTCAATGTTTATTCCTTTTTCTGCTGAAATAAAGATACAAGGATTGTTCTTTTTAGCCATCCATGTTTTTTCTAAATCCTCAAGGCTCAAATTTTCTTTGGTCTCAGGACTAAGGTCATCTTCTCCTTTTTTAATATAAGAATAAGCATCTACCTTGTTGAAGATTATTATGGTAGGTTTATCCTTGGTGTCTAATTCCCCCAAGGTCTTGTTGACGGTATCTATCTGTTCTTCAAAACTAGGATGAGAAATATCAACCACATGTAATAAAATGTCAGCTTCCCTTACTTCATCTAGCGTAGATTTAAAGGAATCTACTAAATCATGAGGCAGCTTTCGAATAAATCCTACAGTATCACTTAATAAAAAGGGTAAATTTTTTATCACAACTTTTCTAACAGTAGTGTCAAGCGTTGCAAAAAGTTTGTCTTCAGCAAAAACATCTGATTTTGAAAGTAAATTCATTAAAGTAGATTTACCAACATTGGTGTATCCAACTAGTGCAGCACGAATCATTCCTCTCCTTCCCTTTCTTTGAATTGCCTTTTGTTGGTCTATTTTTTCTAATTTCTTTTTCAGAAGTGCAATTTTATCTCGAATAACTCTACGGTCGGTTTCAATTTCTCTTTCTCCAGGACCCCTCATTCCTATTCCCCCTCTTTGACGAGATAAGTGGGTCCACATTCCAGTTAGTCGAGGTAAAAGATATTCATATTGAGCCAGTTCAACTTGTTTTTTTGCGGTAGCAGTTTTGGCTCTTCTAGCGAAGATATCAAGAATAAGATTGTTTCTATCTAACACCTTTACTTCTGTGAGATATTTTTCTAGATTGTGAATCTGTGAAGGGCTAAGTTCATCATCAAAAATAATCATGCCCACTTCTTCTTCTTCAATAAATTGTGCTATTTCTTTGAGCTTTCCACTTCCAACAAAACTTTTTGGATGCGGAGCGTCCAATTTTTGAGTAAACCGCTTTGCAGTTTGTGCTCCAGCAGTTTCTGCAAGAAAGGAAAGTTCATCTAGATACTCTTTGACTTGTTCTTCAGTTTGCGTTTGGGTAATCAAACCTACTAAAACTGCTTTTTCTTTGGGTTGGTCTCTAATTGTTTGATGCATTTATGGCTTAACAGCTAATCTTATATTTATAATGAAAATGAGGATTAAAACCAGCCTCTATTCCAAGGCATGGCATATAAAATTATAATTAAAGAAAGAAGATAATAAATCGCTTGAGTTTTAAATTTAGCGACATCGTCTTTCCCCTTTTTTGCTTTACTGCGCCCAACCGTAATTAAGATAATAGCTAGAAGCATAGCAACCAAGTGTTCAACAGACCATTCCCGAATAGAAGCATTTTTCATTACTATTCCCATGCCTTCAGAAAAGGCAGATGCCCAACCTCTTGTAAAGTATAAAACTAAACCTACAACGAGTTGCAAATGGACGGAAATCATTAAAAAAAGACTAATTTGATTATCCCCTTTGGTATATTGTTTTTTGCCTAACCAACCTATAAGAGATTTCACAATTGCTATCAAAATTAGGACTAGAATAACATATCGAAGTGTACTATGAAGATGCAACATGTTTTTGTTTTTGGTAAAGATAATTAAAAGAGTAGAGTAAAGTGTTAAAAGCAACTTTATACAAAATTATATAATTGTTAAAAAATAATCTATTTTAAAATAGGTTTATGGATCTTGTTTTTTTATATCCGTTCAGAGCACCGCTTTCCATTTATGCTTTTATTAATTTTGTTTTTTTCTAATTTAAAGTATGCGCACCTTATTAATCTTTTTCGCTTTATTGTTTAGCTACTGTACACAAGCTCAGTCTTGGAAGCCTGAAAATGGTACTAAAGATAATAGGAATCATTATACAGCTTTTGTTAATGCTTCAGTATTTATCGACTCTTCTTTTGTAGAAAAGGGTGTTTTATTGATTAAGAATGATCGTATTGTGGCAGTGGGTAAAAGAGTAAAAATTCCAGAAAATACACATCTCATCGATTTAAGTGGGAAATTTATTTATCCATCTTTTATAGAGTGCTATAGTCATTTTGGAATAGAAGAATATCAAAACAATGTTTTGGCAAAGGTACAATTGGAAAGCAATAAAAAAGGACCTTATTATTGGAATGAAGCCATTAAACCTGAGCTTAGAGCAGTAGATTTATTTCACTATAAAGAAAATGAAGCAGAGGAATATAGAAAAATGGGGTTTGGAACCATTCTAACTCATCAACAAGATGGAATTTTAAGAGGAACTTCAGCTGCAGTTGCTCTAAATGATGAACAAGAAAAATGGTTGATTAAGTCTGAAGCAGCTTCTCAATATTCTTTTTTTAAAGGTAAAAGTAGACAAGCATATCCTTCCTCACTTATGGGAATTATGGCTTTAATCCGCCAAGTACATTTTGATGCGGAATGGTATCAAGAAAATCAACAAAACACGGATTATAATAGAAGTTTAGAAGCTCTCAATCAACAAGAAGATTTACCTAAAATTATTGATGTTGGGGATGAACTCTCTACTTTAAGGGCACTTCAAATAGGAGAAGATTTGGGGCTTGATTTTATTATAAAATCTAATGGCAAATCTTATGAGAACTTAAAAGTGTTAAAAGAACATCAGCCTCAGTTAATTGAACCTATAAATTTTCCCAAACCCTATGATGTAGTTGGTTTATTTGATGCGCAGCAATTGAGTTTGGAGGAAATGAAGGCTTGGGAATTGGCAGATCAAAACTTATTTTATTTGCATGATGCAGGATTAAGTTACAGCATTACTTCAACAGGGATTAAAAATGAAAAGGAATTTTTTGGAAATCTTAAGAGAGCCATTGATAATGGTTTGCCTCACAATGCAGCAATACTTGCTTTGACAAAAACTCCTGCAAAAATGTTGGGAATTGACTCTCTCCTTGGAACATTAGATAAAGGGAAATTGGCTAGCTTTATTATTACCTCTGATACTTTGTTTAAAAAGGATGTTAAAATATTATACAATTGGGTTAGAGGAAAGGAGTATGTAATAAGCAAGGAAGAAAGTATCGACATAAAAGGAGAGTATAGTTTAAATGTAAATGGTTTACAATTGGAATTAGAGGTATTGCCGAAAGGAAACTCATTTGTAGGTAAGCTCTCTGAAAAAGGAGAAACTCAAACGACGGAGGTGAAAATAAATGTTCAACACCAACGTATTGGTTTAACTTTTCAGTATGAAAAGATGCGTTTTAATTTGTCGGGAAGTATTAGTGATGCTCAAAGTAGGATTTGGAGTGGGAAAACTTTAATAGATGGGGAGTGGAGAGATTGGGGTGCTATTCGAAAGGGGAAGAAAAAAGAGGCTTTAAAAAATGTAGAAGTTGTTAGAGAAAAAGTAAAATCTTTACCACGAAGGCCCAATATGCTTTATCCAAACATGGCATACGGTTGGGATAGTATTCCAACAGCAAGACCTACTATTTTTAGAAATGCAACAGTATGGACCAATGAGAAAGAAGGTATTTTAAAGGATCAGGATGTACTTATTGCAAATGGGAAAATATTGATGTTGGCTTATCAAATTGACGTAAAGCTTCATTACCCAGAATTGATGGATAGTCTTGTGGAAATTGATGCTAGGGAACTGCATTTAACTTCTGGAATTATTGATGAGCATTCTCATATAGCTATTAGTCGTGGGGTAAATGAAATGGGTAAGGCAATTACATCGGAAGTGAATATTGGAGACGTTATCAATCCAAAAGACATCAATATTTATAGGCAATTATCAGGCGGGGTGACTGCTTCTCAGCTCTTGCATGGGTCTGCAAATCCAATTGGAGGTAAATCTGCTATTATTAAGTTAAGATGGGGGAAAACAGCGGATGAGATGAAAATAAAAGATGCTCCAGCAACCATTAAATTTGCTTTAGGAGAAAACGTAAAGCAAAGCAATTGGGGCGATCATCAAAATATTAGGTTTCCACAAACGAGAATGGGGGTAGAGCAAGTTTTTTATGATGCTTTTACTCGAGCTAAGGAATATCAAGCCGAGTGGAGACTTTATGAGGCCAAAAGTAAAAAGCAAAAGAAAAATTCATCGTCTCCAAGAAAGGATTTAGAGTTAGAAGCTTTGGTGGAAATTTTAGATAGCAATCGTTTTATTACTTGTCATTCCTATGTGCAATCGGAAATTAATATGCTAATGCATGTAGCCGATTCTATGGGTTTTACAGTCAACACCTTTACTCATATTTTAGAAGGTTATAAAGTAGCGGATAAGATGAAAAAACATGGCTCAGCTGTAGCTACTTTTGCAGATTGGTGGGCCTATAAATATGAAGTTAATGATGCTATTCCTTATAATGCAGCAATTATGCATCGACAAGGTCTTTTGACCGCCATAAATTCAGACGATGCAGAAATGGGAAGAAGGTTAAACCAAGAAGCAGCAAAAATCATTAAGTATGGAGGATTGAGTGAAGAAGAAGCATGGAAGTTGGTAACTTTAAACCCTGCGAAAATGCTTCAACTGGATTCTAGAATGGGTAGTATAAAAGAAGGTAAAGATGCAGATTTAGTTTTATGGACGGATCATCCTCTTTCTATTTATGCAAAAGTTCAACAAACTTATGTAGATGGTATTCCATACTATGATCGAACTAAAACAAAATCCATGACAACTAAAATGCAAGCAGAACGAAATAGAATCATTGATTTGATGCTTGAAGTTCAAAGAAAAGAGGGTAAAACTCAAAAAGTAAAAACAGAAACTGAAAAAAACTATGAATTCAACATCTTTGAAGAGTAGTATTATTTTACTGTTCTTATTGATAATTGGTATGAGAAGCAAGTCGCAAATTCCTACTCCTGCTGCTCACCAAAAGCAATCCATCTTATTGTTTGGAGCAACAGCACATTTGGGAAATGGAGAAGTTATTCCTCGTTCTGCTATTGGACTTAGAGATGGTAAAATCGATTTAGCCGTAGCCGCCCTTGATGTGAGAATGGATTCTTCGTTATATGATACTGTGATTTATGTGAATGGTATGCATCTCTATCCGGGGTTTATTGCACCTAATTCAAGACTAGGGTTAATAGAAGTTGAAGCCGTTAGAGCAACAAGAGATGCTGCAGATGTTGGGGGGATAAATCCTCATTTAAGAGCATTGCCAGCTTACAATACAGATTCAAGAGTAATACCAACGGTGAGAAGTAATGGTGTTCTAATAGCTGAAGTGGCTCCAAAAGGAGGAAGGGTTTCAGGAAGGTCTTCTATTGTGCAATTGGATGCTTGGAATTGGGACGATGCTTTGATAGCTGAAGATATAGGAATGCATTTAAATTGGCCTAAAGTTAATTTAAGGTATTCCTTGCAAGATGCAAATAAAGAGAAAAAAAGAAAAGAAGCTTATCAAAAAGAGATAAGAGACTTGAAGAATTTCTTTCATCAAGCCATAGCTTATAATAAAGTGGGTTTCCACCTAGAAAAAAACCTGCGTTTTGAAAGTATGAAAGCCATGCTAAATAAAGAAGCTAAGCTCTTTGTGCATGCTAATAGAATCCAAGAAATTATCGATGTGTTATACTTTTTTGATGACTTTGATTTGGATATAGTCCTTGTTGGTGCAAGTGAAGCTTATTTAGCAACTGAGATGCTAAAAGATAGAGATATCCCTCTGCTTTTAAGAAGAGTGCATGATTTGCCCTTGAATGTCGACGATGAGATAGATTTACCTTATCAATTACCAAGGATTTTATCAGATGCTGGGCTGTTAGTTGGCCTTGAGAATTCTGGAGACATGGAAGCAATGCAAACTAGAAATTTGCCTTTTTATGCGGGAACGGCTGCAGCTTATGGCTTAGCTAAAGAAAAAGCTTTATCTATGATTACCTTGAATACAGCCAAAATACTGGGAGTAGATAGTTTATTGGGAAGCATTGAAAAAGGAAAGGAGGCTACTTTATTTATTTCTGAAGGAGACGCTTTAGATATGAGGGGCAATCAAGTTGTTTTAGCTTTTATCAAAGGACGAAAGATCGATTTAGATGACCCACATAAAATGCTTTATAGAAAATTTTCTCAAAAGTATAAAGAAGATAAATAAGTTAACTTTTTTGGAAACGGAATGTAAAGGTTTGTGCAGTTGTATCAACATTGTATAAAAGAAAGTCATATTTTCCAGCTTTTACCTCTTTTTGGTTTTTTAAATCCTTCTCTACATAGTTAAACTCTACTTCTTTCACTTGAAAGGAGATGTCGAAAATGGAAAGAGCAGGAGCGTATTTTTTATATAAAGTTTTCGTTCTTGCATTAAGGGTATTATGATTGTATTCTTCTCCAGCTAAACTGAATTTTATATTCCTTATGTTGTAATTGCTTTGGTTGATGATTCTTATTTGAATCTCATCCCCCTTAAGCCCAATAAAATTTGGGTTATCTAGCTCATCATCGCAAGCCCAAAGAAAAGCAATACAAATGAAGAAAATAGAGAAGTTTTTCATTGTAAAAAGCCTAGTTTTTGTCTCACCTTTTCAAGTACTCCAGTTGCAATTCTTCTAGCTTTTACAGCTCCTTCGGCTAGAAGTTGATCGATGATAGCTGTGTTTTCTATTAGCTCCCAATACTTTGTTCTTTCCGTTTTAAACCGTGTAGCAATCAATTCGTAAAGTTCTTGTTTGGCATCTCCATATCCATAGTTTTTGGACTTATAATTTTTGCGCATCTGCTCTACTTCTTTATCGTTAGCTAAAAGTTTGTAAAGTGCAAAAACATTACAGCTTTCTGTGTCTTTTGGGCTTCCCATCGGTGTGCTGTCTGTTTCTATTTTCATGATAGCTTTTCTAAGCTTTTTGTCCGGCAAAAATATATTGATATAATTGTTGTAGGATTTACTCATTTTCCTACCATCAGTCCCTGGAACAGTCATCACTTTTTCATCGATTAAGGGTTCGGGAACAACAAAAGTTTCCCCATTCTGATAATTAAAAGTATTGTTTTTGATCTTTACCAACAGGAACAAAATTAGCATCGTAAAGCAAAATGTCACAAGCCATTAAAACAGGGTAATTAAAAAGTCCTGCATTTACATCTGCTAGATTATCGGATTTATCTTTGAAAGAGTGGGCATTTGCTAGCATAGGATAAGGGGTGTAGCAACTTAAATACCAGCTCAATTCGCATACTTCAGGAATGGCAGATTGCCGGTAAAAAACATTCTTATCGGTATCAAATCCAAAAGCTAACCATGCAGCTGCTACAGCATGAATGTTCTTTTGACGAACTTCTGAATCTTTAACTGTAGTTAAGGAATGAAGATCTGCAATAAAAAAGAAAGCTTCGTTATCTTCTTTTTTTGAAAGTTCAATTCCTGGGAGAATTGCACCTAAAATATTCCCTAAATGTACCTCGCCATTATCTCCCGAACTTTGTATTCCTGTAAGTATTCTTGCCATGCCTCAAAAATACAAAATTGTAGTATTTTTGAATAGATGAAATTCATAAAAGGAATATTGGGTTTATTATGGAAGATATATCTCCTAATAGTGGTGATTATCACTATTTTAGTTTTATATCCTTTCTATTTAGTACTCTTAAAAAAGGAAAAATACTTTCAAAGGGGATTCCAATTTCTTCGTTTTCAAGCAAAAGTTATTCTTTTTCTAGGTGGTATTCGAGTAAAAGTAGAAGGGAAAGTTCATTATGATAAGTATGAGTCCTATATTATTTGCCCTAATCATACTTCATATTTGGATATTTTGATGTTGTATGCTGTTTTGCCAAAATATTTTGTGTTTTTGGGAAAAAAAGAATTGGGAAGTGTTCCAATATTTAACATTTACTTTAAGCGAATGAATATTTTAGTGGATAGGAAAAATGCACAAGCAGCTTATAAATCCATTGCAAGGGCATACGAGGTAATGGAAAAGGGGAGTTCCGTGGTAATTTTTCCCGAAGGAACTATAACGGATCAAGTACCAAGGTTGGGGCCTTTTAAGAATGGTGCTTTTCATCTGGCCAAACAATTAAAACTGCCCATTTTGCCTATTACCTTTGTAGGTAATTATTTGCTGCTAGAAGATAAACTTACTTTTACAGCCAACAGTCGACCAGGGAAGTCCTATATGTATATTCATGATCCTATAATTATCGATAAGGATAACCCTCAAGATTTATTAACTTTGCGAGAGCAGACAAGAGCTGCAATACAATCTAAATTATAAGCATGGCAGTAGATGAAAAAAAGATAGCTCATTTAGCAGAATTAGCCAAACTAGAATTTTCGAATACGGAAAAGAAGGAGTTGGTAAATGATTTAAATGCTATTTTAGTATTAACCGATAAATTAAATGAGGTAGACACTGAGGGGGTGAAACCTCTAATTTATATGCTGGAGGAGCAGACAAAGATGAGAAAAGATGTCGTTGTTCAAACAATTACCAAAGAAGAAGCTTTAAAAAATGCTCCCGATAAGGACAGTGATTTTATTAGAACACCTAAAGTTTTAGACAATAAGTAAACTCTTTATCAAATTTACTTTTTGGCATAACCATAAAGTATATATCGCTTTTTTGGTGGTAATATACCATCTATAAGTTGATCTATTCTAGAAAAAAAATTCCTTTGCTTTTCATTTCTGCCAAAGGCTCCCAAAAACCCTGAGGTTTTGAATTTTACCTTTTTAAAGGCTGAGAAAAGAGGAGGAACTTCTTCGTATTTTAAATAATTCCAACGTTTACCCCATTGGACAAATCGCTTTCGAATCATCATGTGTAATCTAGAAGCTTCTAGGTTTTCTGCAAATAAAAGCACACTATTGGGTTTTAAAGATTTGTAGATTTCATCTATAACCTTCAATTTTAAATGATCTTCCCCATTTGCACTAATCCCTCCTAAAATGGATTTAAAAACAACAACATCAAAATGATTTTCATAAGGGATATTGGTAGCATCAACAGTTAAGTATTCCACATTAAAACTACTTTTGTACTTTTGGTGCTTAATCTTTGCTTTTTCTTCAGGAGAATCTTTATCAGGACAAATCACTCGATTGCCATTTATCGCTAACCACAACGAAAGCCCCCCATGATGATTACCTAATTCCAGACATTGGTAATTTTTGTTTTTAACATCAACTTCTAATTCCCAAAACTCCAGCACTTTAGACCAGTTTAGGATATCCCACTCTAAGATGTCGGCTAGAAGTTCTTTATTCATAAGGCACTTGTCTTATTTAAAATATGAAAAATCATGGTTGTTTTCAATGGATAAAAGGCTTTCATATATCAAACGAATAACATTTTCCACATCTTCTCTATGCGCCATTTCTACCGTAGTGTGCATATATCGAATGGGTAGAGAAATAAGAGCTGAAGCCACGCCAGCAGCACCGTAGGCAAAAGCATCTGTATCTGTTCCTGTAACTCTTGAAGCTGCATATCTTTGGAAAGGGATTTTATTTTTTTCTGCAATTTCTATAATTAATTCACGTAAATTATTCTGCACCGCTGGACCATAGGCAATTACTGGCCCGGCTCCAGAACTAAAATCGCCCTGCTCAATTTTATTTATCATTGGAGTCTGAGTATCATGGCAAACATCGGTAACAATAGCTACATCCGGTTTGATTCTTTCCACTATCATTTCAGCACCACGCAAGCCCACTTCTTCTTGTACCGCATTAACAATGTATAAACCAAAAGGAAGTTTTTGTTTATTTTCTTTTAGTAAGCGCGCTACTTCAGCAATCATAAAGCCACCGATTCTATTATCCAATGCCCTACTTACATAATAATCTTTATTTAAAATTATTGCTTCATCTTCAAATGTAGCAACACAACCCACATGAACACCTAACTTTTCTACTTCTTCTTTTGATTTACATCCACAATCTAAGAAAATGTTCTCCATTTTTGGAGTAGTTTCTTTTTCACTACCGTGAATTCTAGTGTGAATGGCTGGCCAACCAAAAACTGCTTTTACCATTCCTTTTTTGGTGTGAATGTTGACCCTCTTTGAAGGAGCAATCATATGATCAGAGCCTCCATTTCTACGTAAATATATAAAACCTTCTTTAGTAATGTAATGTACATACCAGCTGATTTCATCTGCATGTGCTTCAATAACAACTTTATACTCTGCCTCTGGGTTGATTACAGCTACTGCAGTGCCATAAATGTCTGTAAAAGTTTTATCTACAAAGGGGGAGATTTGTTTTAACCATAATTTTTGTCCTTTACTTTCATAACCTGTTGGTGAAGGATTATTAAGGTATTCAAATAAGAACTTTTCTGAAGATTTTGTAAGGATAGATTTTTTCTTTGCCATAAATTATATTCTTTAAGTAACAAAGTTAATGGGAATAGATACTAAAAGTAAGGGAATTGAGAATTAATTATTATGGGGTATAAACTTATGGATTTAATAAAAATTATGACTAATATGGTGTATGACAAAGGGTTGAAGTAAGATTATTGAAAAATATTGCTTATCTTTTGCAGATGCAAATGAATAAAATTTCTAAAAAGAAAGATTTTTACCCTATCTCTAATCCATTAAGGAAATACCTCAGAAAGTATTCACGAGCAACTCGACTACCCATTACTTATTCTGACCTAGATCATTATGAAAGTTCTGTTGCTTTATATGATAAGAATGGAAAAGATACTTTGTGGGAAACAGTATTTTATAATCAATCTGAAATGGAAGAAGTAAATGAAGCACTTTGCAGGGTATATTCTTTGTTAAAAACAGAAGGTGACCGGGAAGTAATCGAACATTTATATATCAATAGGATTGATTATTGCCCTTTTGGAAATTCAAAGCCTTTTAGGGTGCGAATTACCAATAAGTTTAATGATAACTATGATTATTTTTATGTAAAAAAAGCAGATGCATCTCGTATCTACGGATTAGAGTTGGAGCATATTCTTTCTCCGAATCGTTTAAACTATATTGTCCATAAAAAAACGATAATTGAAGAGCATATCGCAGGGATTCCTGGAGATACTTTTATTAAAGATTGGATGGACGATGAGATGCAATTGAATAAGATTCGATTGGCTAAGGAGTTCGTTAAATTCAACGAACGTTGTTTTGTTCGCTTATTAGGGGACATGCGTTCGTATAATTATGTAGTGGATATTACACCAGATTTTGATGATATACAGTATAGAATAAGAGCGATTGATTTTGATCAACAAACTTATGAAGGAAGGAAGACTATGTATTTACCACAGTATTTTAAGGATAATAACCCCATTGTTGAGTTTTGTACAGAGCTTCTTAATCCTGAAACGATTCGACAATATCAAAAAGAAGAACATGCGCTAATTACTAATCGTATTAAATTAACACGATACAGATTAAAGGACTTGTCGGATTGTATGGAATCAGATAATTTGAGTAAAAAAGAAAAGATAAATCGACTTAAATCAGAACTATCCGAACACTTTGAAGATGAAAGTTTTCTTGAGTGTGAAAATATGGGTGAGATCTTAAGAACAAGGTTGTTTATATTGTTGCACAACAATAAGGATATTTTAGAAGAAGGAATTTAAGCTTTTTGATTTGCTTGGGGGTGTTATAATATGGGTTTTAAGATAAGAGTTTCTCTTTTCAGCAACCGACTTTTACTTATTCTAATTCTTTTTCAAATAGATTTTGTTTGCTTTTTGGACGTTTGTTGATCAACCATTGAAAACCTGGGTATCTCAAATCGTAAATTGGATCTAACTCTCCAAGGGGATGCATACTGGCATCGGGTTTACTTAAAAAAGTAATGCTGTGGATATCTTGATTCTTAATTCGAATATCCAAATTGCTACTTTCAGCTACATTAACCCCTATAAACTTTTTATCATCGTCTAAGGCATAATAAGTAGTTTGTCCATTGCCGCGTACTTCAATTTTATGGAGTTCACTATCTTTAAAATAACCAAACATTTTTTTACCTTTAATTTGGTTGTAACGAATGGAATCTACTTCAGAAATTACAAAGGCGTTATGTTCTAAAAAGATATAATCTATTTTATTATCCTTAGTGTGTAGGTCGATTATATCAGCTGTCATTTGATTATCTTCAGACCAAAGTACTGGAGCTCCTCTAAGGCGAATGGTGCTGTCTTCTATAGAATATACCATTGAATCACATACACCTTGTAAGTCACTTTTAAATATTCTAACTCCATAATAAGCAAACAGTTTTCTATGTTCTTCTCCCTTACCATAAATCTTAAAAGTATCTGCATGCATAAATAAAGAATCTTGGTCAAATATTTGAGTCAATAAACTCTGGTCGTATATTACGGCACTATCGTTTTTTTCATACAATAAAGCCGTTTGTCCATTGATTAGAATGTTTTCTGCAGAATCTGTAATTTGAACATTTTGTATCGCTTTGCCAAATCCCTGGTTTCTATCATAAAATAGACTGTCTCCTTCCAATTTTCTACCGTCGGATATCATATAAGCATTCTTATAATAGGCAGATAAATCTTTTCCTGTATCGTACCAACCCAATTCACAGTATATAAAATTCTCTTCACTTTCAATAGTGGTTGGACCTACAAATTCAACATAATTTCTAAGGTTATGAAAAATTAAAGTATCAGCATGCATAGTAAAATCTGGATTCTTTAATATTACGCTGTCTTTAAAAGTGAAAATGTTGTAGTCTGTTTGATAGTAACCTTTTATACTTTCTAAGGTATTGTTGTCTGTTTTACTTTCAATTAGGCCTTTGTTGGTATAGCTTGCGACATTTGTCGTTCGATCAAACAAAATGGCAGTAGTGGTTAAGATTAAATCAGGTTTAATGAGTTGTACCTTTTTTCCTTGCATATTAGCCAATCGGCTGTCACCATTATAATGTAAATAGTCTCCAGTAAGTTGTAAACTGTCACCTTGATTAATTTTTACATTTCCATAGGCGTCAATCGTATTTTCATCCGTATACATAAATGCACTATCACAATGCATTACAGCATCTTGGTGTGCAAATTGAACGTTTCCTTTAAGTTTTCTAGCTTTTTTCCCATTGTGAGTAGCACTTTCTAGGACTTCAGAATTGATTAGTCGAATTTTTTCCTTTTGCTGTGCTTGAACTTTTAGGTTAAAAAACAAGCATATACCAAAAGTTAAAGTAAAAGTTTTAAACTTTAGGAAATTAGTATTTAGGCCTTTAACCATTTACTATTTCTTAATAGGGTTTGAGATCTATTGGGTCCCACAGAAACTATAGTGATAGGGGTTTCAAGCTCTTCTTCTAAATATTCTATGTATTTATTTAGGTTTTCAGGAATACTTTCAATTTTACTCATACCTGTTAAATCTTCAGACCAACCTGGCACTTCCTTATAGATTGCTTGTATACTTTCATCGCAAGCATCAAAGGGTAAATAGTCTATTACCGCTCCCTTATATTTATAAGCAGTACAAATTTTAATAGAATCAAAACCACTTAATACATCAGCTTTGGTCATAATCAATTGGGTTACTCCATTAATCATAATGGCATATTTAAGGGCTGGTAAATCAATCCAACCACAGCGTCTTGGCCTTCCAGTCGTAGCCCCAAATTCATTCCCAGCTTTTCGGATTCTTTCCCCCACTTCATCTTCCAATTCTGTAGGGAAAGGGCCGCCTCCAACTCGTGTACAATAGCTTTTAAAAATTCCAAAAACTTCTCCAATTTGGTTAGGGGCAACACCCAATCCGGTGCAAGCGCCGGCGGTAATGGTATTGGAAGAAGTTACAAAAGGATAGGAGCCAAAGTCGATGTCTAATAATGTTCCTTGAGCACCTTCGGCTAATATCTTTTTATTGCTTTTCCTTGCTTGATTAATAAAATGCTCAGAGTCAATTAATCGAAATTTTTTAAATTCTTCAATGGCATTTAACCATTCCTTTTCCATTTCATCCAACTCAAATTCAAAATCATATTGTTTGAGTATTTGCAAATGCTTATTGCGAAGTTGCGTGTATTTTTCTTTAAAGTTGTCCGTCTCAATGTCACCTGTTCTCAAACCATTTCTACCTGTTTTATCCATATAAGTTGGACCAATTCCCTTGAGGGTAGAACCGATTTTCTGTTTCCCTTTAGCTTGCTCAGAGGCAGCGTCTAGCAGCCTGTGTGTAGGTAAAATTAAATGAGCTTTTCTTGAGACTGCTAGATGAGCATTGATATCTACCCCCATCTTTTCTAGCGTTTTTATCTCTTTGATAAAAATAATAGGGTCAATCACTACACCATTGCCTACAATATTCTCCTTGTCAGTGTGGAAAATTCCAGAAGGAATGGTATGTAAAACGTGCTTGATGTTGTCAAATTCTAATGTGTGACCAGCATTGGGACCTCCTTGGAATCTAGCGATAACATCATACTTTGGAGTTAAAACATCAACTACTTTACCTTTTCCTTCATCTCCCCATTGAAGGCCTAGTAATACATCTACTTTCATTCGATTAATCTTTTGATATGTTTTTTATTTTAGCCTTTGCAAAAGTAAATTGCTTCTTTTGATTTAGGCTTTTAAATGATATAAAGTTATTAAGAATTTGATTTTTTGGTTTTACAGATTTCACTTCTTTTCTGTAGATTTTTCATTATTGGACCTTGCTTGACATGAATCGCAAATGCCGTATAGATTTAAAGAATGATGAAGAATATTAAAATCTAAAAGGTCTCCTACAGTGGATTTTATATTTTGAATCCTTGGATCACAAAACTCGATGACCTTATTGCATTGCGTACATATTAGGTGGTCGTGTTGTTTATATTGATAAGAACGTTCAAATTGAGCCATATTGTTGCCAAACTGATGTTTCCTCACCAAGTTACAAGCCAATAGTAAATCAATGGTATTGTATAAAGTAGCACGACTTACCCTATACTTCTTTTCCTTCATTGAAATGTATAAAGACTCTATGTCAAAATGTTTGTCTTGTTCATAGACTTCATGAAGTATTGCAAAACGCTCGGGTGTTTTACGGTGACTGTTTTTTTCTAAGTAAGCTGAAAAAATTTGACTAACTTTTTCTATTGTTTCACTTTGATTTTTCATAAAAATTTTAATCCATTACACAAAGGTAAGTTTATTAAATCAAGTTGATGCATAAATTAGGTGTCTATCCTTGAGATATTAATAACTCCTTCTATGTGTTTTATTTTATTAATCAATCGTTTTAGGTGTTTTGTATCGTGAACAAAAACCATTATGGTTCCTTCAAAGATACCATCCAGAGAATCAAAACTTATAGAGCGCATGTTAACGTTTAATTCTTCTGAAATTAATTTGGTGATTTTATTGACTAAGCCTAAATCGTCAATTCCCGTAACTTTAATTCCCGCAAGAAAAGCAATTTTCTTTTGGCTGGTCCAACGGGCTTTAACAATCCTATAGGCATAATGAGACATTAGTTGTACTGCATTAGGGCAGTTGGTTTTGTGAATTTTAATGCCATCGTTGGTGGTGATAAAACCAAAAACTTCATCACCAGGAATTGGATTGCAACAAGGAGAAAGCTTATAGTCGAAATAATCCATTTCGTCTCCTATAACCAGCATTTCTTCACTCTTTTTACCACTTTCTAAAAACCTCTTGAGTTGAGAAACTTCTTCTTTTCCTTTCTTTTTTATGATTTTCCCATTTTCAATCGCCAGTTCTTTTATTCTATTTAGCCTTAGTCTGTCAATTTCAAAATGATAATATAAATCAGTAAGGCTACTCATGTGAAAGAACTTTTGAAGTGCATTAAGGTTGGATTCTGTCTTATTAATTTTGTTTTTCTTTAGCCATTTTTCAAATTTAACTTTTCCATCTTCAGCCAATCTTCTCTTATCCTCTCGTAGAAAAGCTTTGATGTTGGATTTAGCTTTACCCGTTATTACGTAGTCTAACCAGGTTTCATTTGGTCGCTGCTTTTTAGAAGTAATGATTTCAACTTGGTCACCACTTTTAAGTGGGGTGCTCAGTGGAACAAGTTTATGGTTGACTTTAGCGCCCATGCAGTGCAATCCCACTTCAGTGTGAATTTCAAATGCAAAATCTAAGGCCGAAGCACCTTGAGGCAAGTTTCTTAATTCTCCATCTGGGGTAAAGATGAAAATTTCTTCTGCAAAAAGGTTAAGTTTAAAGTCATCTATAAATTCAATGGCATCCTTTTCTGGATTTTCTAGTATTTCCCTTACCTTGTTAATCCAATTGTCTAAGTATTTATCTCCACTATCTTGCTCTCCCTCCTTATACTTCCAATGAGAAGCATACCCTTTTTCAGCGATTTGATCCATTCGTTTGGTTCGTATTTGAACTTCAACCCATTTTCCTCCAGGACTCATCACCGTGGTATGTAAAGATTCATAACCGTTGGCCTTTGGAGTAGAAACCCAATCACGCAAACGATCTGGATTGGGTTGATAATAATCTGTAACAATGGAATAGGCATTCCAACATTCTGCTTTTTCTTTTTCTAAATCGGTGTCTATAATAATCCGAATTGCAAAAACATCATACACTTGTTCAAAAGGAATATTTTGCGTTTTCATCTTTTGATAAATGGAATAGACAGACTTAGTCCTCACCTTTATCTCAAAGTAGATCCTTTGTTTATCTAATTCTTGCCGAATTGGAAGGCTAAAGCGGTTGACAAATCGAGTACGTACAGATTTAGATTTTTGTAATTTTTTTGTAATTTCTTCATAAGCGTCAGGTTCTGTATATTTTAAAGCTAAGTCCTCTAACTCAGTTTTTATAGAATACAATCCTAATCTGTGAGCAAGAGGGGCATATAAAAAAAGTGTTTCCGATGCAATTTTTAATTGTTTATCCCTACGCATGGAATCTAAGGTCCTCATATTGTGCAAGCGGTCGGTTAGCTTAATCAGAATGACGCGAACATCGTCTGAAAGGGTAAGAAGAATTTTTCTAAAATTCTCAGCTTGCATGGATACTGTATAATCTACAACATCAGATATTTTAGTAAGCCCATCGATAATTTGACGTTCTTTTTTGCCAAACATCCTTTCTATATCATCTAGGGTAATTTCTGTATCTTCAACGGTATCATGCAAAAGTGCACAGACAATAGCAGTAGTGCCCAATCCGATTTCTTCGGCAATAATTTGTGCCACAGCTATGGGATGATAAATATAAGGCTCACCAGATTTGCGTCGCATATCTTTATGCGCCTCCAATGCCACATTAAAAGCCTTTCGTATAGTGGCTTTATCCTTTTTAGTGGTCACATGTTTTGCTGCTCTTAATAAAGCGCGATATTGCCGCTTTATTTCTCTGTTTTCTGCTTCTTCGTCTATTACCTTTTCCATAAAAGAATAAAGTTGTAAAGATAATCATTCATAAAGGGATTGAAAAGTCTTTAATAACTCTAAAATACAAATTCTTTATCTTGCTTTTTTGAGTAGAAGAGTTTGAAAAATGGCAGGGTAAATTTATTGCAATAATAGATTTTAGATAAAAATAAAGCGAAACTCTCATCTTTGCTATTTCAAGCATAGAAAAGCATTGAATATTTGTAACTTCGTATCTTTATAATTGTAGGGGTTATGAGTGAAAGTAAAGATTTATTTCCTGAGTTTTCTGTATTAAGTGATGAAGATTGGAGAGCGAAGGTTATTCAAGACCTAAAAGGCAAAAACTTTGAGGAAACATTGGTTTGGAAAGATGTGCTGGGGCTAGAACATCAGCCTTATTATCGTGCATCTTCCATAGATAGAAACCATTTAATTACCTCCATTCAAAAGGTACAAAAGTCTTCTCCTTCATGGGTTATAGCTCATGAGTTACGCTATTCGGGAGCTCTAGAAAAATTAAAAGAAGAGATTCAAAATGCATTAGAAAATGGTGTAGAGGAATTGACAGTTCTAGGTTTAGATGCTGAAAAAGGAGAGCAACTTAAAGAGTTAGGAATAAATAATAATTTATGCTTCTATTTAGAACAATTGCCAAAAGCAAACAATTTCTCTTTTCAAATCGACCCAATTGGAGAATATTTAAGAGGGAAGAATGAAAAGTTAGAGGTAGAAAAACTTGTTGATCTTTTTAAGACGACAAAAAGAAATGAGCGCTTCTTATTAATTGACGGAGGGGTTTATAAATCTGCAGGAGCGAATCTCATTCAAGAAATAGCTTGTACTTTACAACATGCTTTGAGCTACTTTGATGCATTAACTGATGCTGACCTATCGGCTGAAGAAGTTGCCCAACATATTGAATTTAAAGTTTCCTTTGGCAATAGTTATTTCTTAGAAATTGCTAAAGCTAGAGCTTTAAGGTTTTTGATACATCAGCTTTTTAAATCTTATAAAGTTGAAACAGCACCTTATTTATGGGGGAGCGGGAGCTCAACTTATTTAGCACATAAAGATCCCTACACGAATTTATTGAGGACAACCACTCAAGCTATGGCCGCTGTAATAGGAAACTGTGATAAGGTGAGCAGTCTTGCTTTTGATGTTTTAGAGTCTTCCTCCAAATTGGGAAATAGAATGGCAAAAAATATAGTGTTGATTTTATCCAAAGAAGCTTACTTGTCAGAAGTAGCAGATATGGCAAAAGGTTCTTATTATATAGAATCTTTAACTGCAGAATTAGCTGAAAAAGCATGGGATGAATTCCTTACCATGGAAGAAAAAGGTGGAGTCCTTACTTTATTTGAATCAGGTGAACTTCAACAAATGTTTGATAAAAGCTGGTCAGCAGAATTGGAAAGTTACAAAAATGGGAAAGCTATGATTGGAGTTAACCAATTTATAAATGAGGAAGCAGATAAGTTGGATATAAGGAATGAAAATAGGGGAGAGAAAGGATTAAAATCTTATTTATTAGCCAAAGAAATTGATTAGACTATGAGACCAAAGTTTAATAAGCTTAACGAAGATATAAGTGTAGAGAAAAAGAACCGTCCGATTGTTAATGAATGGCATACTGCAGAGCAAATTGCTTTAAAAACGCTTTATTCTGCTGAGGATATTAAAAATTTAAAGCATGTAAATTATGGAGCAGGAATTCCTCCATATCTGCGTGGCCCATACTCCACTATGTATGTAATGCGTCCATGGACCATTCGTCAGTATGCTGGTTTTTCAACGGCAGAAGAGTCTAATGTCTTTTATAGAAGAAACTTAAAAGCTGGACAAAGAGGTTTGTCGGTAGCTTTTGATTTAGCTACCCATAGAGGTTATGACTCCAACCATCCAAGAGTAGTCGGAGATGTAGGAAAAGCAGGAGTGGCCATTGACAGTGTGGAGGATATGAAGGTTTTGTTTGACCAAATTCCTCTAGATAAAATGTCTGTTTCAATGACAATGAATGGAGCAGTAATACCCATTATGGCTTTTTATATTGTTGCTGCAGAGGAACAGGGCGTAAAGTCGGAACAACTGAGTGGAACCATTCAAAATGATATTTTAAAAGAGTTTATGGTGAGGAATACTTACATCTATCCACCACAACCTTCCATGCGTTTGATAGCAGATATTTTCAAATATACCGCTAAAAAAATGCCTCGTTTTAATTCCATTTCTATTTCAGGTTATCACATGCATGAAGCAGGAGCAACAGCTGATATTGAATTGGCCTATACTTTAGCTGATGGATTGCAATATTTAGAAACAGGAATTGAATCTGGTTTGGATATTGATAATTTTGCTCCCCGCTTATCCTTCTTTTGGGGGATTGGGATGAATCATTTTATGGAGGTGGCAAAAATGCGTGCAGCAAGAATGTTATGGGCAAAAATTGTTCAGCGATTTAATCCCAAAAATCCAAAATCCCTAGCTCTACGTACACATTGTCAGACATCTGGTTATAGTTTGACAGAACAAGATCCATTTAACAATGTAGCTAGAACGTGCATTGAAGCAATGGCAGCTGCATTTGGAGGAACGCAATCTCTTCACACGAATGCCTTGGATGAGGCCATTGCTTTGCCCACTGATTTTTCTGCAAGGATTGCTAGAAATACTCAGCTTTATTTGCAAGAAGAAACAGCTATCACTAAAACAGTGGATCCGTGGGGTGGAGCATATTACATAGAAAGCTTAACAGATAAAATTGCTAAAAAGGCTTGGGCATTAATCGAAGAGGTAGAAGAAATGGGGGGTATGGCAAAAGCTATTGAACAAGGTTTACCTAAATTGAGAATTGAAGAAGCTGCAGCAAGAAAGCAAGCGAGGATTGATTCAGGGAGGGATATAATTGTTGGAGTGAATAAATTCTTAACGGAAGATAAGGTGTCAATTGATGTGTTGGATATTGATAACAACAAGGTAAGGATAGCACAAACTGAACGCTTAAAAGAAATTCGCAAAAAGCGAAACAATGAAAAAGTAAAGCAAGCTTTAAAAGCAATTACAGAGGGAGCAAAGTCAGATGATGCTAATATATTAGAATTAGCTGTAGAAGCAGCTCGCTTAAGGGCGACTTTAGGAGAGATTTCCGATGCCTTGGAGGAGGTTTTTGGAAGGTATAAGGCAAACATTCAATCTATTTCTGGTGTTTATTCTCAAGAAGCTATGGAAAACAATGATTTTATAATTGCTTGTAAAAAAGCAGACGAATATGCCGATCTTATTGGTCGACGCCCAAGGATTATGGTGGCTAAAATGGGACAAGACGGACATGATAGGGGGGCTAAAGTGATTTCTACTTCCTTTGCAGATATTGGCTTTGATGTAGATATTGGTTCTTTGTTTCAGACTCCTCAGGAGGCTGTGAAACAAGCTATAGAAAATGACGTACACATTATTGGTGTTTCTTCCTTAGCCGCTGGACATAAAACCTTAGTTCCTCAAGTAATAGATGAACTGAAAAAATATGGCCGACTAGACATTATGGTCATTGTTGGCGGAGTTATTCCTCAACAAGATTATCAATATTTATGGGATTTAGGTGTGGCAGGAATTTTTGGGCCAGGTACAAAAATCCCCTCAGCAGCCATTGCAATATTGGACACTTTAATTCAAGCAGAAAGATCAGAATAACCTATTGAACAGGATAGTTAATTAATGTTTTAGTTTCACCTGAGGTAGTGGTGCTATATGTTTCCCATGGGTTTCTAGCCAAGCTTATATTTTGTTGTTTAGCATATTCTTGAATAGCATTATATACTTCTTCAGCATTTTCATAACTACCATAATAAACTCCTTGAATTACTTGAGTAGAAGGTAATTTACCTACTTTTATTTCATTACTTTCAATTGCTTCACCTTCAATTGGAATAGCCGCCTCTATGGTTAGTTGCTTGGCACTTCTTTGATGAAAAATGGCAATAGGGTCTGCAATTGCTTTTACATCCTCCATTATGTCAAGGTAAATACTCAATTCCGTGAGCAAATTAGATAAAGTGGAAGGCAATTCTTCGGCCGTGCAATTTTGTGTTATACTGATATATTTAAATCCTTTTATGGAATTAGTTCTTATTTCAAAAGGTAGAGAAGTTTCCTCTTTTCCCTTTACCTCTTCTTCATCCCTTGATTTTCCCTCAGCAATTTCTTCTACATAAATTTTAAAATTTTCCATGTCCTTATTTAAGCTTTCCTTTATCATAGGTTCTGTGAAAAGATTTAGGAAGTTTAGATAAAATGGAGTTCTCTTACCTTCATAATGGCGGCTTAATATTATATGTCTTGCAACTGCTTGGATATGAAATTTATCTATAGCATTGTAAGGCCAATCTTCAAGCTCCAATTCAAATTGCACAGCTGTATTTTCTTGAAGGGTTTGAATCATTCTTTTCCCATTTCCAATCATAGGGTGTACGCTACTCCATTCATAAGAATTTATTTTTTCATCAGTAGAAGCTTTTGTCTCCATGTTGCTGTCTAATTCATTAAAAGCATCCCATTTTTTCCAATTTTCAAGCTGTATTAATTCCTGATAAACCAAGTCTGCATCAGCATCTATCCTAATTTCAACATTTACTACTAATTGATTGTCTTGCAAGGCTGAAAATATTAGAAAAGCAAGTATTAGTCCAATAAGTATAAATACAATCCATTTTAAAGCTTTCATTGTGTTGCGTTTAGATAAAACTATAGTTAACGAATTTAGGCGAAAAAAATGATTTAAGTATTATCTTCTCTAAAATTATGAGTGGAGGGTGAATTGAAAGAAGTCGAATAGTCATAAATGCTTTTCTAATAAAAGATGTATATGCTAAGTTTTGCTGACTTTTGTAAAGTAAATAAGAAATGAACTGTATAGATTAGGAGTAGAATTGAAATGAGAGGTTTCACTTTAGTAAATTATGATGATCATCCTACTAACCGTAGAAAGAAGGTGT
>CAZKFN010000030.1:19665-22493 GCA_964552035.1 uncultured Flavobacteriales bacterium | reverse complement strand
TTTAATTTGTCTGATTCGCTCTCTAGTCAATCCGAAAGTATTTCCTATTTCTTCTAACGTCATTTCATTGGTTCCGCCTAAGCCATAGAACAATCGAATAACTTCAGCTTCCATACCTTTAAGGTAAGCTAATGTGCGCTCGAGGTCTTGGGATAAGGATTCTTGTAGAAGAGAGGCTGAAGGATCTGGAGTGTCGCTATTTTCCAAAACGCTAACCAAGCTGTTGTTGTCATCATCGTTGCTCATTGGAGCGTCTATAGACACTTGCTTTTTTGACATTTTTAAAGACATTTCCACTTTGTTGACATCCATTTCTGTTAATTCACTAAGCTCGCTTGCTGTAGGTGGACGTTCATTTTTTTGTTCAAATTCATTGGAAGCTTTGCTAATTTTTTGAATCTCACCTAAACGGTTGTGGGGTAAACGAATGGTACGAGAGTTGTCAGCTGCAGCTTTTAAGATGCTTTGACGAATCCACCATACTGCATAAGAAATAAATTTAAACCCTTTGGTGTGGTCGTATCGTTTAGCAGCTTCGATAAGACCAAGATTTCCTTCGTTTATTAAGTCTTCAAGTGTTAATCCCGTGTTTTGATATTGTTTTGCAACGGAAATTACGAAACGAAGGTTGGCTCTAACTAATTTGTTTAAGGCACGCTCATCTCCATCTTGAATTTTTATAGCCAACTCAACCTCTTCCTCTGCAGTAATCATCTCTTCTCTAGAAACATCTTGAAGGTATTTTTCTAAAGATTTACTTTCCCTTTTGGTAATCTGTTGACTAATTTTAAGTTGTCTCATGTTTTTCTAAGGTATTAGTTTTGTTCTATATAATAAAATTTAGAGCATTGACAATGCTTGGTTTTGACTGTTTGAATAAAGTTTAAAACCTATTGTTTAAAACTCATCCTTTCTCTATATATTGCAACCATTATTCTTAAAATATGTTTTGCTCACCTTGAAATAAAAACAATTATTGATTTATCCGTTGTTGTTTTGAGTCTAGTATTCTAAAAATTGATGTATTACAATATATATGACAGATGCTGCAAGATTACACAATTTATTGGTGGATTGCAATAGGCTTAAAGTGAAAGACAAAGATTTAACAATTGTCTTTAATATTTGTTGATGGTTATAAAGATTGAATATTTTACCTGATATTTCCTATTTAATTACTAGAAATTTTGTGAACATAGGAATGGAAAAATGCAAGCAATTTACTATGGGAATATTTTAAATGGGTAATTTTATCTTTTATATTGTATCTTAATTCTATGGTGAGAGGATGGTCAAAGTGGATTGGTGCGATGATAGGCTTTGCTTTGTTGGGGCATTTTGGAGGATTTATTGGGTTTATTGTAGGAATATTGATTGATAATTATAGAAATTCATCAGCTTGGGACGAAAATTATCAAGGAGAAAGTTATGCACATAAGTTTGATAGAAGCCAGAACTATAAGACAAATTCAACCTACCAACGGAGTGCTACTCAAGATTTTGCATATAATTTGCTAAAACTGACGGCTGCGGTTATGAAAGCAGATGGGAAGGTTTTAAAAGCAGAACTTAATTATGTCAAAGAATTTTATATTCGACATTTTGGAGTCGAAGAGACCAAAGAATACATGCCCATATTAAGGGATCTGCTAAAACAAAACCTTAACTTGAGACAGGTAAGCTTTCAAATCGCTCAAAGAACCAACTACAACAGTAGGTTGCAAATGCTTAATTACCTTTTTGGAATTGCTAATTCTGACCAATACATCTCCAAAGCTGAGGTGAATGTCATTCATCAAATTGCTGGATTTTTAGGAATTACACCTACTGATTTTGAAAAAATTAAAACTTCCTTCGTTCAATACATCCACAACGATTATAAAATTATTGGTGTTCCAACGAATGCTTCTAATGAAGAAATAAAAAGGGCTTACAGGAATCTAGCCATGAAGTATCACCCAGATAGAGTAGCACGTCTAGGACAAGAAGCAAGAGAAAAAGCAGAAAAAAAATTCCAAGAAATACAATCGGCTTACGAAAGTATAAAAAAAGAAAGAAGATTTGCTTAGTTATATATTTATAAATAATGTTAAAGTCTAAAAAATGCAAAATACTCTTTATATCATTTATACATTTGTATTTTATACGATATAATTAAAACCTTAAAAAAGATGAAAAAAATAGCTATGATTTTCACTATGTCTGTTGCTACTATATTAATGGCATGTGGCGGTAGTGTAGAAAATAAAAGTGCTGAAAGTGATGATATAGAGGACGTTGATTTAGTAGAAACAACATGTACTTATGCCTATGCGGAAGGCTCAGCACACATTTCTTGGACGGCATTTAAAACTACAGATAGGATTGGTGTACCGGGCAGATTTGATCGCTTTACTGTTAATGCTTCTGAAGGAGAGGATGCCCTAGCAGTATTGCAAAGTATTTCTTTTGAAATAGACCCTTCTAGTGTGAATACGCAGGATGAAGAAAGAGATGGTAAAATTGCTGCCGCTTTCTTTGGTGTGATGAATAGCCCTGAATCAATATCTGGGGAAATCATTAGCGTTGATGGGGATAAAAGTAATGGATCTGCCACCGTTGCTTTAACTATGAACGAAGTAACCCAAGAAGTAGTATTGGATTATGTAATGGATGGAAATAACATCACTTTAAGTGGAGCTATTGATATGGTACATTTCGATGGGGATAATATGGTAAAATCACTTAATGAAGCTTGTCATGATCTTCATAAGGGAGCTGACGGAGTTAGTAAAACTTGGTCTGAAGTAGAATTGGAAATTACTGCTGATTTTATTAAAGATTGCGAA
>CAZKFN010000030.1:10915-19655 GCA_964552035.1 uncultured Flavobacteriales bacterium | reverse complement strand
GTGATTTATAAAACCCTAATTCAAGTTTGAGTTAGGGTTTTTCTTGTTTTTAGCAAAAGATGATATCGGTTATTTTATAAAGATTTTTGAAAACTTTACTTTTATTTTAACGAGTTAAAATCTTTGAAGAATGACGGAAATGTAAATTGCAAAGAGTGTAGCTCCCATGCATATTCGAGAAGTAGCAGGAAAATTGTCGATTCCTGAAAGAATGTTGAAATATTATTCTAGGGATAAAGCTAAAATTTCTTTAATTTTTATTGAAAATAAAAAATTAAAAACGAACAAACTTACCTTGATTACAGCTATTACTCTAACGGCATCAGGTAAAGGTAAAATCCATATCTATTGGTCTGATCGATGCTTTAAATCGATTGGTTAAAAAAAAGCAACAGCAGTAATAAGAGAACTAAGCTTTGAGTCAGTATTTGGAGTTAAAAGCAGTGTAACATGAGGTGGCTGGAATCAGGTAATTCAAATGGAGGAAATGAAGTATACTTAAGCGATTTGGCAAAATCGCAACTAAAGAGGTTTAAAAAAATGGGTTACGGTAATTTCCCTGTTTGCCTGGCTAAAACATAAAAAGGTTTTAGTGACAATCCTAAACTATTGGAGCGACCAAAAGAATTTTACATTTATATTATGGAGCTTGAAATAGCTATAGGCGCAGGCTTTATTAATTCCTACTTTCAGGAGATATGTTGTATAGCCCCAACGATTAACCACTGGAGTAGCTAAAAAGATAACTAATTGATAAGGAGGGGCTGATTGGAGATCTTATTTAGTTCGCTTCTTTTATTTCAATGCTTATTTTTGCATTTCATTTAAAATTGAAATACAAAGATGAATTCAGATAATTTCCCAGAAAACTATAAATCCTATGTAGAACTTGTTCCAGAAGTTAATGTGTATCAACAAATGGAGGAAAGCACTAAGGATTTGTTAAAATCTTTAATCATGACTTCAAATTCCAAAGCTGAACAATCCTATGCCCCAGGAAAGTGGAACATCAAAGAAGTGCTTCAACACTTAATGGATGTGGAGAGGGTATTTTCTTATAGGGCTTTGTGTATTGCTAGAGGGGATCGAAGAGAACATTATAGGTTTGATGTGGAGTCTTATGCTGAATTATCACATCCCAACCACAGAAAGCTTAGAGATATTATGGATGAAGTAAGACGTTTAAGAATTTCTACCATAGATTTATTTAAATCCTTTGATGATGATGCACTGGATAGAAAAGGTTTGATAAACGGTGAAGAATTGTCGGTGAAACAACTTTTAATTATTCTTATTGGGCATGAAATGCATCACCTTAGGGTGTTGAATGAAAAATATCTTTCATAATGATTAGGTATCAAGATTTTGCTAAAATAGATATACGCATAGGAACAATTATACAAGTAAGAGGATTTCCTCAAGCGATAAAGCCGGCTTGGCAATTAAAAATTGACTTTGGAGAGATAGGGATTAAATCTTCTTCTGCTCAACTCACCGATTTATATTCACCCGATGATTTGTTGGGAAAGCAAGTTATGGCAGTAGTTAATTTTCCAGTTAAACAGATTGCCAATTTCTTTTCGGAATGTTTGGTTTTGGGTTTTCCAAACAAAGAGGGTCAGGTTATTTTAGCAGGTGCGGATAAACAAGTTCCCAATGGGGCTCGATTATTTTAAGTGTAGCTTGCTTTATAAGGAATCTTCATAAATACCTAAATGGAAGAGTGCATCTCCTTGATTAACTAGAGGTGCATTGCTATGGCCAATGATAATTCCATCTTTAGGGGCCTTAATAGTAATTTCAGATTTGCCAAAAGGGTCAGAAATTTTTGCCATGATTTGCCCTTTTTTTACCATTTCTCCAGATGTAGTTATAGACTTCATCAAACCCGCTCTTCTTGCTCGAATCCATGAACTTTCAATACAATATACAGTTTTATCTACCTTAAAGTTATCCTTAATCAGTCCAAAATGGCTCAATACTTTTTTAGTGCATTCTATTCCTTTTAGAATTGCTTCTTCATTAAACCTCATGGATTCTCCACCCTCATATACAACTATTGTTGTGCCCATTTGATAGGCTTGTTTCCTTAATGAACCGTTAATGAGTTTGGCAGATAGAGAAATTGGGGCATTGAAAATCTGTGCAATTTCTTTAGCCCTTTCATCCATAGGAGCATATCGACTTTGAGGGGGGTTGTAGCGGTTAGCACCTCCAGTGTGAAAATCAATACCAAAGTCAACTTCTTTTAAAATCTTATTGGTGATGTTATAAGCAACCCTTGAAGCTAGGGAGCCTCTTTTGCTACCTGGAAAAGAACGGTTGACATCCTTACCATCCGGCACTTCTCTTGAGAAGTTTAAAAAACCGTAAATATTAAGCACAGGAATCGCAATAATTGATCCGCACTTTAAGTTGTTAAAGGTTTTGTTTTTAATCATTCGTCTGATAATTTCCACACCATTAACTTCATCACCATGAAGCCCTCCACTTAGTAATATCGTTGGTCCTGCCTTTTTACTTCTAAAGACGAAGATAGGCAGGTTGATTTTAGTACCTGAAACTAATCTAGCAATGTTGAGATTGATGATTTTCTTTTCACCAGGTAAGACCTCTTCGCCGTCAATGATTATCTTTTTTACTACTTTACCCATCAAGTTTTGTTTAAGCACCAATTTTATCTTTTAACTTTGTTTTCTTTCCTGCATTTGTTTCTACATATTCTATGATTTTAGAAGCAATATCTAACCCTGTAGACTTTTCTATTCCTTCTAAACCAGGAGAGGAATTAACTTCTAAAATTAAGGGTCCTCTATCCGATTGAAGCATATCAACCCCAGCTATACTTAAACCCATAGCCTTTGCCGCTTTAACAGCGGCGGCTGCTTCAGCTCTTTTTAGTTTAATTCTACTACTGCTTCCCCCCCTATGCAGGTTGGAACGGAATTCCCCTTCCACTCCTTGGCGCTTCATAGCTCCAACAACCTTACCGTCAATTACAAAAGCTCGAATATCAGCTCCTCCTGCTTCTCTGATAAATTCTTGAACCAAAATACTTTTATCCATTCCCATAAAAGCTTCAATTACTGATTTGGCTGCTTTTTGAGTTTCTGCTAAAACCACGCCTAAACCTTGAGTGCCTTCTAATACTTTTAAAATTAAAGGGGCACCACCCACCGTTCGAATTAAGTGTGGAATATCTTTAGGGTTACGAGCAAATGCCGTTTTAGGAATCCCTAAATTCTCTCTAGACATAATTTGTATACTCCTTAACTTATCTCTCGATCGAGTTAAGGCAATAGACTTTACTGTTGAAAATATTTTTTGCATTTCAAATTGTCTAACAATTGCAGCGCCATAGAAAGTTATGGAAGCACCAATGCGTGGTATTACAGCATGAATATCTTCTATTTTATCTTTCCCATAATATACTGAAGGCTCACTACTTTCATTGACAATATAACATTTAGAGTGATCGTAAACCACCATATTATGTCCTCGTTGCTCTCCTGCTTCAATTAATCTAGAAGTAGAATATAAGGAGGGGTTTCTCGAGAGTATTGCAATATTCATTCTTTAATTTCTATTAATGGTTGACTAATATAGGCTTTTGAAACGTCTACTAAAAAGCCTTTACTTAAAAATTTTCTTCCTACTAAAACGGGAAACTTCATTTTCCCTCGATTGGTTAAGCTCAAATCCGTTAACCTTTTTTTACCGCCAAGCACCATTGGTGTCTTGATAACATACCTTTTTTCAATTTTTCCATTGCTACTTTTCACATTTTTCTGGAAGAATTTATAAGTTTTAATGGTGATTCTCCTATAATTTTCATGTATTGGATCAAAAAGCTTGAAGAAAAGAACCTCTTTTTCATCAATAATTTCAGTCCAAATTTTGTGCGTATGTATAGCTGTAGAGTATGCTCCAGTATCTATCTTTGCCTTAATCCCCATAAGACCTAGGTCTGGAAAATCTACAATTTCATTTCTGCCGATTAAAATTTTATCTTTCCTTGTTGCCAATGTCTTTATTTTTGCATTCAAGAATAAGAATATTTAGTTTATTAAACACCAGAATTAGTATTAAAATTGACAATTTTGTCTTTAACTAAATAAAACTAAGATGTCAGACGATAAGAAGGTTATTTTTTCAATGGTAAATGTTAGTAAAACCTTGCCTTCAGGCAAGTCAATTTTAAAAAACATTTACTTATCATTCTTTTATGGAGCAAAGATTGGAATTATTGGGCTTAATGGCTCAGGCAAGTCAACTTTATTGAGAATAATTGCAGGAAAAGATGATTCCTATCAAGGTGAAGTGGTCTTTGCTGATGGATACTCTGTGGGAATGCTTTCTCAAGAACCAGACTTGGATGATGAAAAAACAGTAAGAGAAATAGTAGAAGAAGGTGCCGCAGAAACGGTTGCCGTTTTAAAAGCTTATGAGCAAGTTAATGAAAGATTTACCGATCCTAATGTACTAGCCGATGGAAAGAAAATGGAGGAATTAATGGCAGAACAAGCTAGGTTGCAGGAACAAATTGATGCATTGAATGCTTGGGAATTGGATACTAAACTTGAGCGAGCTATGGATGCACTTCGATGCCCTGAGCCAGAGGCCTTAGTGAAAAACCTATCAGGAGGGGAACGAAGAAGAATTGCACTTTGTCGTTTGTTGTTACAAGAACCAGATATCCTACTTCTAGATGAACCCACCAACCACTTGGATGCAGAATCTGTATATTGGTTAGAACGACATTTGCAACAATATAAAGGAACGGTAATCGCCGTAACCCACGACCGCTATTTTCTTGACAATGCCGCTAAATGGATTCTCGAATTGGATAGAGGAGAGGGAATACCTTTTGAAGGAAATTATACCTCTTGGTTAGAACAAAAAACAAAAAGATTAAAAGCTGAAGAAAAGACAGAAAGCAAACGAAGAAAAAACCTAGAAAGAGAATTGGAATGGTCTAGAATGAATCCCAAAGCTAGAAGGACTAAATCCAAAGCCCGTTTGAATAATTACGAAAAATTATTAAGCGAAGAGTCTAAAGAGAAAATTCAGAATTTGGAGATTCCCATTCCTAGTGGACCTCGTCTTGGAAGTCAAGTGATTGAAGCAAAGGAAGTAGCTAAAGCTTATGGAGATAGATTGTTGTATGAAAATTTAAACTTTAATCTGCCACCAGCGGGAATAGTTGGAATTATAGGTCCTAATGGGGTTGGAAAAACAACACTCTTTAGGATGATAATGGGAGAGGAAACTCCAGATGCGGGGGAATTTATCATTGGAGAAACAGTTAAGATTGGATACGTGGATCAAACACATGAGGAATTGGATCCAGAAAAGACCGTCTATGAAGTGGTTTCTAAAGGAAATGAACAAATGGAAATAGGAGGTAGAATTATTAACTCTAGAGCCTATTTGTCTCGATTTAACTTTAACGGAAGCGATCAAAATAAGAAGGTAGGTGTACTTTCTGGAGGAGAAAAAAACCGATTACATTTGGCAATGACTTTAAAAACAGAAGCCAATGTGCTCTTGCTTGATGAGCCTACCAACGATATAGACGTAAATACTTTAAGGGCTCTAGAAGATGGTATAGAGAATTTTGCCGGTTGTGTAGTAGTTATTTCTCACGACCGTTGGTTCCTCGATAGAATCTGTACACATATCTTAGCTTTTGAAGGAGATGCACAGTTGTATTACTTTGAGGGTGGATTTAGCGAGTATGAAGAAAATAGAAAAAAACGACTGGGAGATGAACCCCAAAAGTTTAAATATAGAAGATTGGTAAAGTAAGTAAAGTTTAGCTTTCAATATAAAAACAAAATATAAAAATGAATTATAAAGTGGGAATTCCTAAAGGGATGCGTGATTTTTCACCTGAGGTGATGGCCAAAAGGAATTATATATTTGACATCATAAAAGATACTTTTTTATTGTACGGTTTTCAGCAAATTGAAACGCCAGCTATGGAAAATAGAGACACCTTAACAGGAAAGTATGGCGAAGAAGGAGATCGTTTGATTTTTAATGTGTTGGATTCTGGAGATTACTTAAAAAAAACAGATAATAAAATTTTAACAAATAGAAATAGTAATGCTTTAACTCCTCAAATTTCTTCTAGAGCACTTCGCTATGACCTTACCGTACCATTTGCAAGATATGTCGTACAAAATCAAAATGAGATTGCCTTTCCATTTAAACGCTTTCAAATTCAACCTGTATGGAGAGCAGATCGCCCTCAAAGAGGAAGATATAGAGAATTTTATCAATGTGATGTAGATATTGTTGGTAGCAATTCCTTGTTAAATGAAGTTGAATTTATTAAAATATTTGATGAGGTATTAAGTCAATTGGGGTTAAACGATTTTACAATTAAAATTAACAATAGAAAAGTATTAAGTGGAATTGCGGAAACGATTGGAAGAAAGGATAAAATTATTGACATTACCGTTGCCTTAGATAAATTAGATAAAATCGGTAGAAATAAAGTTGTAGAGGAGTTAAAAAGCAAAGGACTAAGTGCTACAGAAATTGATAAAATTCAACCTTTATTTGATTTGGATGGGGAGGTTAAAGATGTAGTTGCTCAACTTAGGAGCTATTTAAAAGATTCTGCAATCGGACTTGAAGGAATAGAAGAATTAGAAACAATTGCTCAGTATATCAACAATTGGTCTCTAAAAAAGGCAAAGTTTGAGATTGATGTAACTCTTGCAAGAGGATTGGATTATTATACAGGAGCTATTTTTGAAGTAGTTTCTAATGAAGTGAAAATGGGGAGCATTTGTGGAGGAGGAAGGTATGCTGATTTAACCGGTATTTTTGGTCTGCCCGATACTCCTGGAGTGGGTGTTTCTTTTGGTGCAGATCGCATCTACGACGTTATGGAGGAATTAAAATTATTTCCTTCTGAACTAGCAGAAGAAACTCAGCTCTTCTTTATTAATTTTGGAAAAAAGGAAGAGCTTTATGTTTTGCCTCTACTTCAAAAAGCCAGAGAAAATGGAATACGAGCTGAAATTTATCCTGAAGCTGCCAAGATAAAAAAACAATTAAAATATGCCAATCAAAAAAATATACCCTTTGTATTGATGATAGGAGATGAGGAAATGAAAAGTGGTGAATTGAGTTTGAAAAATATGAAGACGGGAGAACAAGAAAAGATAGGCTTTAATGAATTGATAGAAAGAATAAGTTGAGATTATGGATAAATATCATGAAATAAGTACTGGTTTTTTAGACTTAGATAAACTAGAAGAAATTATAAATGGTGGGTATTTACTCCGATTAAGCCAAGAAGCTAAAGATAAAGTTTTGCGTTGTAGAACTTTTCTAGACGATAAACTTGAAAAGTCACATCAACCCATTTATGGGATTAATACAGGGTTTGGTTCATTGTGCGATACGGAAATATCCAAACAAGATTTAAAAAAATTACAATATAATCTGGTTACTTCTCATGCTTGTGGAATGGGAGATGAGGTTCCTGAAGCAATTGTAAAATTAATGCTCTTTCTGAAAATTCAAGGTTTAGCCCAAGGACATTCTGCTGTGCAATTAATTACTATTGAGCGTTTGATTGATTTTTATAATGAGGGAGTTTATCCTATAGTATATGAACAAGGAAGTCTTGGGGCTTCAGGAGATTTAGCTCCATTGGCGCACTTAGTCTTACCTTTAATCGGAGAAGGAGAGGTTAGACATAAAGGAAATCTAATGAGCAGCTCAGAGCTTCTTCAAAAAATGGGGTGGCAGCCCATTGAGTTAACTTCTAAAGAAGGTTTAGCTTTGTTAAATGGTACACAGTTTATGAGTGCCTACGCATCTCATCTGCTTATTAAATTAAAGCATTTAGTGAAATGGTCTGATTTTGTTGCAGCTGCTTCTGTTGATGCTTTTGATGGAAGGTTATCTCCCTTTAATGATTTACTGCATAAAATCCGTCCTCATAAAGGGCAAATAGAGACCGCAAAAGCTATTCGTAACTATCTAGAAGGAAGTGAGATTGCGCAACAAGAAAAAGTTGCCGTTCAAGATCCTTATTGTTTGAGATGTATACCTCAAGTTCACGGTGCATCAAAAGATACCATTGAGTATGCTAGACGAGTAGTAGAAATTGAAATTAATGCAGTAACGGATAATCCAACTGTTTTTGTAGATGAAGATGAGGTTTTGTCTGGCGGAAATTTTCACGGCCAACCATTGGCTTTAATTCTAGATTTTTTAGCTATTGCTACAGCTGAGCTAGCCTCTATTTCCGAGCGCAGGGTTTATAAATTACTTAGTGGTGAAAGGGATTTGCCGGTTTTTTTGATAGATAATCCTGGTTTAAATTCTGGATTTATGATTGTACAATATGCAGCGGCATCTGCTGTTAGCCAAAACAAACAATTGTGTACACCAGCATCGGTTGATACTATTGATTCATCTAATGGACAGGAAGACCATGTGAGTATGGGAGCGAATGCAGCTACGAAACTTAAAAGGGTAGTAGATAATTATGAGAAAGTATTAGCTGTGGAATGGTTAACTGCTTCTCAAGCACTTCATTTTAGAGCTTATAAAACTTCGCCTAAAATTAAAAAAGCAATTGATCGCTTTAGAAAAGAAGTACCTTTTGTTGCTGAAGATCAACTGATGTATACGTTGATGAATAAAAGTAGAAAATTTATCTTGGAGAATAACTTTTAGGATTATAAGAGCTTCCTATTCTGTAGAGCACTCC
>CAZKFN010000030.1:1076-10905 GCA_964552035.1 uncultured Flavobacteriales bacterium | reverse complement strand
TATTTTTTAAATTACAAGGAATAAAGTAAACTTATGTTTGGACTTAAAGGGAAAACATTGTTGTTTTTTATTGTTACTACAGTGATATTAACTGGAGTGGGAGTTTACTTTGTGCTTAGTATCAATAATTTAGAGCGTAAGATAGAAACTCGCTTTAAACCAAAACAACAAACAGACCTACTGAGAAGGCTGACCTTAGACATCAACGTACTCAACAATCAATTTTTAAACGATAGCTTAGATTTATCTGAACAATATGTAGACTCTATTATTGAAAATGTAGTGAATATTATTGATAGGATACAAATTGAAAGTAGAAAAATTGGTATGTATTCCAATGATTTAGATATTATTCCTAAAATGTTGGACGAAGTAAAACAGAAAAACTTTGAGTTAAAAAGACTTAGGATAGAAGGAGAAGATGCTTTTGTTTTTTCTTTAGAAGCAGCTATTCAAAATGAATTTAAAACAAAATTACTTTCAGAAAAGGATTCCATAGTAGTTACCCATCAAATTACTTCCTATATCAGAGAGAATAAACTGTTTGAAGAGGATACTTCTAAAAATGCTAAGAAGAATGATAGGAATTTTTTTCAGCGTTTATTTAAATCCAAAGAAAAACAAAAAGAAAAAATGGCAGAGGATAGCATGTTGGCTCCAGTTGCAATAGAGTTAGATACTACCATTCAACATCAAGTAGACACTATAGTCCCTGAGCATATAGAAAGTCAGAAGCATATTAATTTAGCTACATTGTACGATAGAATACAAAGAAGTAGAATCAATTATCTTGAAAATATTCGGGCTTTAGAAATGGAAATTTATGAGCTGAATTATGGAATTAATAAAAAAATTGAGTCCATTATAAATGACTTCATTTTTCAACAATATACAACGTTTGAAAATTATCTTTTGGAAATTAAGTCTGAGACAAAAAATAAGAGTTTTGCTTTAATTATTGTGATTTTACTCTATACGTTTATTGCTATTGGTTTGTTGTTTACCTTCTTTAGAGACATCAATAAAAGTGTAGAATATCAGGAAAACTTAAAGCATAAAGAGGAAGAAGCTAAAAGAGCAGCAGAGGAGAAGCAAAGGTTTTTAAATACCATGAGTCATGAAATAAGAACACCACTTACCTCCATTATAGGGTATGCTGATTTAATTCAAGGAGAGGACAAGAACATTAAAGCCATAAAGTCGGCAACTAATTATCTTTATCAAATTACCAATGAAATTCTAGACATTGCCAAAATCAATATGGGGATAATCGAAATAGAAAGAGAAAGTACCAATTTGACTAAAATCTTAGAAGACATTAGAGATAATTTCACTCCTCAAATAGAAAATAAAGGACTGGAATGTGAATTCAATTTTCCCGATTACCCGGTTTATATTTATACCGATGGCAAACGTATTCAGCAAATTTTATACAATTTATTGCATAATGCTACCAAGTTTACCTCAGAAGGGTTTGTCAATCTAAAAGTTGAGGAAAAAGAGCAGGAAGATACATATCAATTAGAATTTAAAATAGAAGATTCTGGAATTGGAATGGATAAAGAGGAACAAATTCAAGTCTTTAAGGATTTTCACCAAACTGGAACACATAAAAATAAAAGTAAGGGAACAGGTTTAGGCTTGGGAATAGTTGAAAAATTAGTCCATAAATTATCAGGCCAAATTCATTTGGAAAGTGCGAAAGGAGAGGGGAGTACTTTTTATTTATCTTTTATCTTTGACAAAGTAGCTAAAGAAGAGCTTTTTAAAATTAAAAACCTAGAGATTCCACTTGAGACTTTTCAGGGCTTATTTAAGGACAAGTCTTTTATTATTGTAGATGATGATGCTTTCATTACGGAACTTTATAAAAAATTCTTAGCAACAACAGGAGCAAAAGTTTCCATTTATAATGCTCCTAAAAAAGCTTTAATGAATATACTCAATAATCAACATCATTTGCTTATCATCGATTATAAAATGCCTGAGATGACAGGTTTTGAGTTTTTAACTCAACTGCAATCCTCTCCAAAAATAGAATTGCCAAAAACTATTATTTCTACAGCAAATGCCATGTTGGATGAAGAAGTAAAAAAAGAACTCAGTGCTTTTGATAAAGTTATATTTAAACCCATAAAACAGGTCTACTTTTTACAGTCAATTGCAGATGTTTTGGATATCAAATTTGAATATCCTTCAAAAGATAATACAATAAAACCTACAGATAAAAACTCAAAGCTGAATACCCTAAAAAAATATGTAGGGGACGAAAAAGAGGACATAATTGAAATATTAGAGCTGATTGTAAATGAAAATAAAAAATCCTTAAAGAAACTGGAAGAAGCAATTCAAAAAGAAGATAGCAAAAATATCGCTTTTATTATTCATCAGCTATCCTCTCGCTTTGCTCAAGTGGATGAATCTATGTGTGTGTCCATAAAAAAAATTGCTCAGTCTATAAAATTAGGAGATAATCTACAATATTTAATCGAAGTGAAAAAGCTTTTGGATTTTTGGCAAGAATGTCAACTTACCCTTAAACAGCAATTAAATTTTCTTAAAGAGAAATAAAATTAAGGCATTGGTGTGTAGTACACTTCGTCAAACTGTTGAAATATCCTACATCTTTTTTTTATCAATTTATGATACTAGCTTGATGTTGAGTTTTTTGTGTTTTTGGTACGCCTTTAGCTTATAGTTCAGTGATTTGATTAAATAACACAACACACAAACTAAAATAATTTATAAATCAACATAAACTAACTAAGTTATGAATTTTAAAAGAACCATATTGACCGCAGTAGTTGCTATCGCAATGATAGGAGTTACAAATGCAACAAATAAAATGCTTGAAAAAGCAGATGCTAATGTAATAACTAACATTCAAGATTCAAATGATATTGAGGTCAGCGACTTGCCACAAAAGGCTCAAGACTTCATTAAAGATAATGAGTACGAAGTCCAAAAGGCAAGTGAAATTATGGTTGATAATGAAACTGCTTATGCGGTAGAAGTTTTAAGTGGAGAGGTTAAACTAACTTTGTTATTTGACAAAGAAGGAAATATCATTGAAGGGTAGTATTAAACATTAACCTTAATACTTCAAAGAGGATGTATCGAAAGATGCATCCTTTTTGTTTTGTAAACACTTTAAATTTAAAGGCTTTTAAAAGCGATACAAAATTCTAAATTTGAGTTTAAAAAAAGTACAATATTATTTAATAAAACTCTTATATTGCTTAAGAAAATTTGTAATTATAACTTTATTAAATAGAGGAGGTTATTTTTTTTTAATTGCTCCTTTTGATTTTCTTTATACCCTATGAACTCAATATTGATTGTAGATGACGATTTGGTTTTTCTTAAGATTCTAGAAAAGTACTTAATCAAAAATGGATACGATGTCCAATGCCAGTCTTCTGTTGAATCTGCCTTAAAAAGTATTGAAAAGAAGGCATATGATTTGTTTTTGCTGGACTATAAACTTGCTGATGGTACGGGTTTAGATATTATTAGTAAAACTAAAGAGCTGGGTTTAAAATCCACTTTTATCATTATGACCCGCTTTGACGATGTTCGTTTGGCTGTTAAAGCTATGAAAAATGGTGCCGTTGATTATATTACAAAACCTATAAATCAAGATGAGCTTTTAGTAGTTATTGAACATGTCTTTAATAAGGTCAAGACTGAAGAAAATAATCCAAAAATTTCTTCTAGAAACCCAACGACTACAGAGGAAGAAAGGGATTTTCTAATTGGAGAAAGCCAACAGGCCAAAGAAGTAGCTAATCAAATAACTTTAATTGCACCTACGGAGATGTCTGTTATAATAGAGGGTGAAAGTGGTACTGGAAAAGAGCATATAGCACATCGCATTCATGATTTAAGTTACAGGAAAAACAAACCTTTTGTGGCAATTGACTGCGGTACGCTAACTAAAGAACTTGCTGGAAGCGAGCTGTTCGGGCATCTTAAAGGAGCATTTACAGGTGCATTGGAGGATAAGCAAGGAAGGCTTGAAGTAGCAAATGGGGGAACTGTCTTTTTAGATGAAATTGGTAACTTACCTATGGATGTACAAATAAAACTCTTACGAGTATTTCAGGAAAGGGTGATCCAACCCATTGGGAGCAATAAAGATATTGAGATTGATGTAAGAATTGTTGTAGCAACCAATGAAAATTTAAGATCCAATACCTTAGATGGTACATTTAGAAAAGATTTATATTTTCGTTTGAATGAGTTTAAAATTGTCATTCCGGCACTACGCCAAAGAGGGGATGATTTACTTCTTTTCGTAAATCACTTTATAAAAAAGGCCAATAAAGAGTTAAATAAAGATGTGAAATATTTCTCAGAGGATATTTTAAAAGCTTTTAAAAATTATACATGGCCAGGAAATATTAGAGAGTTGAAAAATGTTGTCAAAAGAATCGTTCTACTTGCCCATAACGAGGAGGCTGATGTTAATCTTTTGCCTTTTGATTTATTGCATGCACCCCCGATAGAAAATATTGAATCTGAAGAAACTGATCTAAAAATAATACAAGAAAATAAAGAAAGGGAGTTGATTATCAAGGCTCTTAAAAAAACGAAATATAATAAAAGTAAAGCCGCTGTATTACTTAATATCGATAGGAGCACTTTATATTCTAAACTTAAAAAGTACGGAATTTAAAAAAATAGGGGGTGAAAACTTCTTAAGGAGGTGTTCACTAACTTGAGCTTCTGCAATGAGTTGGTCAAAAAACTGAAAAAACAAATTGCAAATAGAACTACAACCCCCTCTTAGTTTTGCTTTTGGTATTATTAAATTGAGCTATCTTAAATCAATTACCTCATAACCTGATTTTTTAAAAGTAAAGGTATTAGCAGGAAGATTAAGATTAGTTTGAAAAGTATTTATCGTATAGGTAAAGTCTGTTCCATCCTTTCCTTTAATCACAATTTGTGCGGGCTCTAGTGCAGCCTTTTTAACATAAAGCTTAATGGTATGAAAACTTTTATCTCCAGGATTTTCCGGATATAAATTAATAACATGAGTAGCAACTCCATTAAGTGTAATTTCCTTATCGTATTTATATTTAAAGCCCTTTTCCCAAAGTTTCAAAATATTGCTTGGGCTGATATAGTCTTCTTCATCCTCATCATCTACATCGTTTATTTGAACTTCTTCAACATCATTTAAAACAGTCCAAATGGTTTTCCCATTTGAAATCACTTCGTGAGTAGAAATATTTAAATGATATTTATCTCCTTGGGTAATAAGTGAACCTTTTTGAGTTTCGTCAATATTATCTGTACTATTTTTCATATTGTAATCAAAAGTAGCTTTTATGCTGTTGTAGGATGTCGTTTTTTTGCTAAGATTATCTAGTATTGCTTTTGCATCCTGTCCAAAGGAGTAGGTATTTAAACCAATTAAAATACTTAATAGAATGTTCAATTGTTTTTTCATTTCACCTGATTTTTTATATTTGAATATCTTGTCGATTAATTGTTCTTATCTATTTCTTTCAATAAGTGTTCCAAACTCATTTCATCAGAAATTAAAACTTGTCGGGCTTTGCTTCCTTCAAATGGCCCAATAATTCCCGCTTCTTCAAGTTGGTCAATGATTCTACCTGCTCTGTTGTATCCTAATTTTAAACGCCTTTGTAATAAGGATGCTGAACCTTGTTGATGTTGCACAATTACTCTAGCAGCATCTTCAAATAATTCGTCTCGGTCGGATAAATCTACCTCACCCGCTTTTTTATTATTATCCTCATCCACGTATTCAGGTAGAAGATGAGCTTCTGGATAAGCCCTTTGGCTGCCTATAAATTCTGTAAGCTTATCTATTTCAGGAGTATCGACAAAGGCACATTGAATACGAATTAGATCACTACCAGTTGAAAGCAGCATATCACCACGCCCAATTAGCTGTTCTGCACCTCCAGAATCTAAAATTGTTCTTGAATCAATTCCAGAAGTTACTCTAAAGGCAATTCTCGCTGGGAAGTTGGCCTTGATAGAACCGGTAATAATATTGGTGGAAGGGCGTTGGGTAGCGATAATGAGGTGAATTCCTATAGCTCTTGCTAACTGTGCTAAACGTGCAATGGGTTGCTCAACTTCTTTGCCAGCAGTCATAATTAAATCGGCAAATTCGTCCACAACCAACACGATATAAGGTAGAAATTTATGTCCTTTTTCTGGATTTAACTTTCGAGCAATGAATTTGGAATTGTATTCCTTAATGTTCCTAACATATGCGCTTTTAAGCAATTCATAGCGTTGGTCCATTTCAATACAAAGTGAATTGAGGGTATTAATCACCTTTTGATTGTCCGTTATAATTGCCTCTTCACTGTCGGGAAGTTTTGCCAAAAAATGACGTTCAATTTTATTGTAAAGCGTAAGTTCTACCTTTTTAGGGTCTACTAATACAAACTTAATTTGAGCCGGATGCTTTTTGTATAGAAGAGAAGTAAGTACGGCATTTAAGCCCACAGATTTTCCTTGTCCTGTGGCACCTGCCATTAAGAGGTGAGGCATTTTTGCCAAATCAAAAACATAAGTTTCGTTGGAAATGGTTTTACCTATAGCTACTGGTAAATCGAACTTTGAGTTTTGAAACTTATCTGTTGAAATTACCGAACGCATAGATACCGTATCTGGGTTTTGATTGGGAACCTCAATTCCTATGGTTCCTTTTCCTGGAATAGGGGCAATGATACGTATGCCAAGAGCTGCCAAACTCAAAGCAATGTCGTCTTCTAAGTTTTTTATTTTTGAAATTCTTACGCCAGGAGCAGGTACAATTTCATATAGAGTAACTGTAGGACCAATGGTCGCTTTAATAGAATCAATTTTTATATTATAATTCTGTAACGTTCTAACAATCCTATTCTTATTTTGCTCTAACTCCTCGTTGTTTACCTTGATTTGCCCTTCTCCATGATTATCTAATAGGTTTATTCCAGGCATCTGATAATTTGATAAATCCAAAGTAGGATCATATTCTCCAAAGTCCTTTACCTTTTGATTTAATTCACTATCAGAAAGTTGTTGATCACTACTTTCTGAAGCAGCTACTTCAAAAGAAACTCCTTCTTTATCTTCTGTATTATCGTCTTCAACTTCAGTATTCTCGGGTGATAGGAAAGCGGCAGTTTTACCAATTTCTTCATCTTCTGTAGGTACTGTTGTTGCTTCTTTTTCCTTAGAGTCTTCTGTGCTTGTGGCTTTTCCTAGAGTTTCTTCTTCTTTTTCTTCTTCTTCAGAAGATTCATCGCTTATAGCTTCATTAATACTATCTTCTTCCTTACCGGAAGTGATAACTTCACTGGAAATAAAAGCTCTTTTTAAGTGGTTAAAAATATTGAGATGAACGATGAGAAAAGCAGATAAAATAAAAAATAATAAGATACCTGCTCCAATGGTACCGAGGATAGAGACTAGAAAAATATTAATTTCATAACCTACACCACCACCTAAAAAATAAAAATCATTTTTAAAAAAATAGGAAAAGAAGAAAGACAACCAAAGAAGTAAAAATAAACTAATTCTAGTGCTCTTTTTTAAGGGTAGTAAAGAAATGTTTAATAAAATTTTAAAGCCATAGATAAAGAAAAGCCCAACAAAGAGAAAAGAAGCGATACCAAACCAATTAAAAATAAATAAATGTGAAACAGCAGCTCCTATTTTGCCTAACCAATTTTCAGCTAATAAATCTGAGTTGTAAAAATAATCGCTAAAAGGCAGCTCAACTTTACTTTGATCTGCTTTCCAAGTAAATAAAAAAGAAGTAAAAGCAATAAGTAGAAAGAGAGAAAGAACGATAAATAATAAACCAGTTATTTGTTTTGTTTTTTCACTTCTCAACCACTTCCTTAATTTTGTAAACCTTTGCTTTTTAGCAAGTTTACCGCTTTTTTCAGCTTTTGGACTGACCTTCTTTTTTTTGGTATCACTTTTAAAACGGTTGCGACTCATTTAATTTTCTCCCTAAATAATAGATGTTTTTTACAATGATACAAAAGTATAGTTGTTTTTTGTCTATAATAAAAACTCATTTCAATAGTTTTTAACACTTGACTTTTTATAGATAATCCGCTCCAAAAACTTCTTTAAACTCTTCTACACTCATTCGTTGATATCCTTTGGGGATTTCCATCTTAATTTCTACTGGCTTTTTCTCTATTTTAGTAGCTGTAGTGATACTTGTAAAAAATTCTGTTTTAAAAATAATTTCCAATTGAAAACCATTTATTTCATAAAAGTTTGGAGAGATGGACATTCTGGGTAAATCCTTTGTATAAAAAACGACAACCTCACTCCCATTGACATTGATTGTTGCCATTTTACAATCATACCCTAAAATGGTTTTACGTTCTTCTAAGTACTGGATTTTAGAAGTTTTTTTCTCAGATGAAGAGTTAAAATCCTTTTCATTTATTTGTAAAGCTACTTTTTGTTCTAACACATTAATCAATACCAGCATTTCCTGTGTTTTTCTATTGGTGATAATAATTTGTTCCCCACCTAAACTGGGTTGAATACTTTTGATATAATCTTCACCAATTTCAACCCGCATATTTTTTGGTAAAAAATTTTCTTGTACTTTAAGCTCATCTATTAGATCCTCGTATGTAATCTCATAAAAAATTTCACCTTCAAATTTACTTTGAGCCAATAGATAGGTAAAAATAAAGAGAGTGGAAAATAAAAGAAAAGCTTTTTTCATGTTTAAGTATTTGTGTTAAATAGGATAAGCAAACAAAGTTAGATAAAATCAAGTGATAAGCTTAGTGTATTTTAAAAGCCTGTGTTTTAAAGAAGTTGTTCATTTATGTTGTCAATAAAAAAAGAATTGGAATAAAAAAATGGCTTTAAGAAGAGGAGGTAAATCTTTTCAATTTGATTGTGGATTGGAAATATCAGCATGAAAAGTTGTGGGGAAAGCAAACGTTTAAAGTTAATTAAATCCATTGTTGTCTGCTTGAAGTCTTCTTAAAGCCATTCTCAATAAATGGGGGCAATTAACAAACTAGTCTTTTAATTGCTTGTAATCCTCTTTATAGGGAGTTTGACGCTCATGGTTTTTGTAGGGATGTTCCCTTTTTACACCTTTTCTATTAGTCTTGCCAAATTTAGAGTGGTGACTTCTATTTTTATGATATTCTCTTTTTCCATCTTGAAGCGGAGTTTTATTGTAGTGCTGTTTTTTAGAAGCATCTTTTCCTTTATAACTTCTATGATTATTATGCATACTATACAGTTGCTGCAACTCTTCTTCGGTTAATAGTTCTTTTAGCTTGTCTTGATATTCGCTATAAGATTCTTTTTGAATTTGGTACAGTTCGGCCCTTTGAGCCTGGTGATTTTTTTTCATCTCCATACGTTCTTTACGTTCAGCTTTAACGGTTGCACGTCTTTCTTCATGAAGGGTTTTAAATTCAGCTGCTTTATCTTCATCTAAGTTTAAGCTATCAATTATTGCATGGATACCTTTCTTTTGTCTTTGTGGTTCTTTTTGATGTTGATCTTGGGCAACTACATTGATATTAAAAGAAAGAATTGCAATAAGAAACGGAATGTTTTTTAAGATTTGTTTTTTCATGGCTTTAAATTTTTAATGATTTAACCTCAAGTTTGCAAAACTGATGCCAATTGATTTTTTAGAATGTTTTACAAGCTTGAAAAGGAAGGTTATTAGTACTCTTTGGGAATAAATCTTAAGTTACACTGCTATGTTACAGTAGGTTGAAAATAAAACCTTAGAAAATCTTAAAAAAATCATGAGGAATGTAAAAAGAAAAAATAAGTAGATTTCTCTCAAAAT
>CAZKFN010000030.1:0-1066 GCA_964552035.1 uncultured Flavobacteriales bacterium | reverse complement strand
ATTTGAACAAATTAATTTATTGAAATGTTTGGATTGATAGTATAAATAGTATTAGGATTGCAATAAAATTTAGCTTTTATGAAATTAGAAGATGAAATCAAGCAACAGAAGTTTAGGAATCAAAAGCATAAATTATTAATCAATTTACTTTTTACAGGGAAATGGGTGGCAGCAACTATCTCGTCTTATTTAAAACCTTATGGGTTAACTCACCAGCAATATAATGTTTTGCGAATTTTAAGAGGGCAAAACGGTACGCCTATCTCTGTTAATGGAATAGCAGAACGAATGATTGATAAGATGTCTAACGTATCGCGTTTAATAGACAAATTAGATAAAAAAGGTTTGGTGATAAGAAAAGTTAATAGAAAGGACCGACGTCAAGCAGATATAGAAATTTCTGCAAAAGGTCACGATTTATTAAGGCGTTTGGACAATATGGATAGCGATATAGAAAATAAGTTTCACAATATTAGTATGCAAGAAGCAGAACAACTAAATGATTTAATGGATAAACTAAGAGGTTAAGTGAGTATGGCCTTTTAATAAATCTTTTAATTAGAACTACTTCTTTTTATTTTATACGCTATTGTGTTTTATTTGTATTAGATTAAATAAACCTAAAATGGATTATAATTGCAAAGAAAACTCTTAATATGATGGTTAAATCTTTACTTTTGCAAAAAATTAAATGACCCGTAAAATGAAGGAAAAAATTAACATCTCAATAGAGAAAATTGCTGAATCGAGAATAGATTCCGTTGATTTTGAAAATTTAAAATTTGGCAATGAGTTTTCAGATCATATGTTTATTGCAGACTATTTTGGTGGGAAATGGCAAAATCCAAGAATTATGCCCCTTCAAGAACTTAAGTTTTCTCCAGCATCAAGTATTTTTCATTATGGACAAGCCGTATTTGAAGGGTTGAAAGCATATAAAAGAGAAGACGATTCCATTGCCGTTTTTCGACCTATAGAAAATCAAATACGACTCAATAAATCTGCACATAGGTTGTGTATGCAAGAAGTGCCGGAAGAACTCTTTATGGAGGGACTTAAACAATTA
>CAZKFN010000029.1:8452-23632 GCA_964552035.1 uncultured Flavobacteriales bacterium | reverse complement strand
ATCAGACTCCCAAGATGAAGATCAAGAAACAGCAACAGTTAATAAAAAAGATGAAGAGTTGCTAGCTAGTGCCAAACGATTTTTTACAGTACTGCCTGAAGCAGAGCCTTTTGGTTCTCCAATAACCCAGCTTGGCAAGAAATTATACTTTGAAACAGCACTTTCTGTAAACAACACATTAAGCTGTAACAGCTGTCACTTTGTGGATAAATATGGAGTGGATAATGAGCCGACTTCTCCAGGACACGATGGAACTCGAGGAAATAGAAATAGTCCAACAGTTTATAACGCTTATTTTCATCTTTCACAGTTTTGGGACGGAAGAGCAGCAGATCTACAAGAACAAGCCATGGGACCAATCTTAGATCCTGTAGAAATGGGAATGCCCGATAGTGGACAAGCAGTTGAAAATATCAAAGAAATAGAAGAATATTTAGCCTTTTTTGAAGAGGTTTTCCCTAATCAAGAAGATCCCATTACTTATTATAACATCACCAATGCAATAGGTGAGTTTGAAAAAACACTTTCTACACCTGCACCTTTTGATGACTTTATGGAAGGAGATTTAACAGCATTAAATGAGGAGCAAAAAGAAGGTTTGGAATTATTCATTAAAACAGGTTGTACAACTTGCCATACCGGTGGAGGATTGGGTGGAAACATGTATCAAAAATTTGGCTTGGTTAAAGAACCTTACTGGGAGTACACCAATAGCGAAAGACAAGACAAAGGTAGATTTGATGCTACAGGAAATGAGTTGGATATGTATTTTTTTAAAGTTCCTTCTTTGAGGAATATTGCCAAAACTGCACCTTATTTTCATGATGGAAGTATTACCGACTTAGGGGAAGCTGTGGCCATTATGGCAAATGTTCAACTGGGTATTGAATTAGAAGAAAGTGAAGTAAAAAGTATTGTTAAGTTTCTAGAATCTTTAACTGGGGAAATTCCAGAACATGCACTAGAAAGTTAATTTAACCTTCATGTAAGCATAATAATTAAACTCGAATACATGCATGTGTTCGAGTTTTTTTATGAATAAAACATTTCACGAAGTATTAAAGTTTACTTTTTTTAACTATCTTTCTAAGCAATAAACCAAAACTTAAAATATATGCTTGTTAAAACCTATGGAAGTGCTGTTTTTGGTGTGGATGCCATTACGATTACCGTTGAGGTAAATGTTGGACAAGGAATTAACTTTTTATTGGTTGGTCTACCAGATTCTGCTGTTAAAGAAAGCCATCAAAGAATAGAAGCCGCATTAAAAAATAACGGCTATAAAATTCCAGGGAAAAAGGTAGTCATTAATATGGCTCCGGCAGATATTAGAAAAGAAGGCTCAGCCTATGACTTGACCATTGCCATGGGAATTTTAGCAGCTTCTGAGCAAATTAAATCAGAGTGTATTGATGAGTACCTTATTATGGGTGAATTGAGTTTGGATGGTGGCCTACAAGCTATGAAAGGCGCTTTGCCAATTGCTATACAAGCTAAAAATGATGGATTTAAAGGAATTATTCTACCCCAACAAAACGCAAAGGAAGCTGCTATCGTCGAGGGCCTAGATGTTTATGGTGCTAAAAATATCAAAGAGGTAATTGATTTTTTTAATGAAGGAGTTGAAATTGAAAAGGTAAAGATTGATATTGAAGAAGAGTTTTATAAGAACTTAAGCAATACTACTTTTGATTTTGAAGATGTTAAAGGACAGGAAAATATAAAAAGAGCACTTGAAATTGCAGCTGCTGGAGGACATAATGTGATTTTAATCGGCCCCCCTGGAGCTGGGAAAACAATGTTAGCCAAACGCCTACCTACAATTTTACCACCTTTAAATTTAAAAGAAGCTTTAGAAACGACAAAGATTCATTCCGTTGCAGGTAAAATGGCTACAGATACTTCATTAATCACCAATAGACCATTCCGATCTCCTCATCATACCATAAGTGATGTTGCTTTAGTTGGAGGTGGAGGATTTCCACAACCTGGTGAGATTTCATTAGCTCATAATGGAGTGCTGTTTTTAGATGAACTTCCAGAGTTTAAAAGAGCAGTTTTAGAGGTGATGAGACAACCTATGGAAGAGCGTAGAGTTACCATTTCTAGAGCAAAGTTCACTGTTGATTATCCAGCAGCTTTTATGTTAGTGGCTTCTATGAATCCGTGTCCCTGTGGTTATTACAATCACCCAGAAAAGGAATGCATGTGCGCGCCTGGGGTGGTTCATCGATATTTAAATAAAATATCGGGTCCCTTATTGGATAGAATTGATTTGCATGTTGAAGTTACTCCTGTCGATTTTGAAAAATTGGCGGATAGTAGACTTTCTGAAAAAAGTGAATCCATAAGAGAAAGAGTAATTAAAGCAAGGTTAATTCAAGAGAAACGGTATGAAGATTTTGAGGGCATGCACTCCAATGCTATGATGGGCTCAAAACAATTAAGGGAAATATGTAGGGTAGATAAAGCGGGGCAAGAGTTATTGAAAAATGCAATGGAAAAATTAGACTTATCGGCTAGAGCTTACGATAGAATATTAAAAGTTTCAAGAACTATCGCCGATTTAGATCAGTCAGAAACCATAGAAAATAATCATTTAGCAGAAGCAATCCAATATAGAAGTTTGGATAGAGAAGGTTGGGCAGGTTAATTAAGCTATAAATATTCTTCTATAAAATGCAGAAATTGCAAGAGATATGTTATTTTTGAATTTCTATTATACAGTTAAAAATGAATCGCAAACGTTTTTCCATATTATATTTAAGCATCTTTGTCGTGCTAATTGTCTTAACTGCAAGTTCTTGTAAAAAAGAAAAGCCACTTAAACCAAATGAAGAAGCTGCAAAAAGACAAACCCCAGATGATTCGGGTGAAGAGGATTACAAAAATGGAAAAGGGAATATAGAATATTTTTATGCGGAGGATTCCCTTGAATATGACGCCTTAATTAAAAAGATAGAAGAATAATCGCATAATCTATACGATTTCATAAACTTTTCCAGGTAAAGAGCGAACTAATCCCATAAATTCTATTTGAAGTAAAAGGCTGCTCGTTTTACTAATGGGAAAACCTGACTTCACACTAATTTCATCTATTGCTAATTGTTTTTCATCAGCAAAAGCAGATAGCAACTTTCGCTCATCATCGCTAAGTTCAATAAATAACTGTTTTTGTATGTTGGCTTTTGCTTTTTGTTGTGATGGTTTTTCCCAACTTAAAACATAAGCAATGTCCTGTGCTGACTCTATCAAAGCAGCCTTATGCGATTTAATTAATTTATTACAACCCATGGATTGGCTATCGTCAATTCTTCCTGGAACGGCAAAAACATCCCTATTATAACCATTAGCCAAGTCAGCAGTAATTAGAGAGCCTCCCTTTTTAGCTGACTCTACAACCACAACAGCATCAGCCAAACCGGCAACGATTCTATTTCTTTCGGCAAAATTGATAGGTAAAACAGCACTGTCGCTTCTGTAATCAGTTGCAATTCCTCCATTTTCTTGCATTTGTTCAGCTGTCTTTACATGTGTCCTTGGATAGACATTTTGAATGCCACTAGCCATAATTCCAATAGTTGGAATACGGTGTTTAAGTGCAGCTTTATGTGCTGTAATATCAATGCCATAAGCTAATCCACTGACAATTGTTACATTAAATGCTTTCAAATCGGCAACTAATTTCTCACATATATATTGCCCGTTTCTCGTTGGCATTCTAGTACCGACAATGCTGATTACTTTTTCAGCATTCCAATTAATTTCGCCTTTAGAATATAAAAGTATAGGACCGTCATTGCAATGTAATAAACGCCTAGGATAACTCTTATCTAAATAAAAATCAACTTGAATTTGGTTTTCTTCGACAAAACGGACTTCCTCTTCAGCTTCTTTCATTACATCTGCCGATTTAATTGCATTGACCGTCTTTTCGCCCATACCTTCTATCAGTAGAAGGTTGCTCCTCTTCTCGTGAAATATGGCTTCTACTCCACCACAATGGGCAACTAGTTTTTTGGCATTGACATCTCCTACGCCTGGGAGAAGCGTTAAGGCTATTTTATATAATAAGTTTTCCAAAATGAATTAGTTGAAGATATTTCTTCCTTGAAAAGTAATTATTTTAAAGAATATTTTAGCTTTGTAAGACACAATAATTTATCTTTATCAAAAGTATTGATAGATGCATTCAATTGGAATTATTCCTGCAAGATATTCGTCAACTAGGTTTCCAGGGAAGCCCTTAGTAGCTATTGATGGTAAAATAATGATTCAAAGGGTGTATGAGCAAGCTAAAAAAGCAATTGCTCTTCATCATGTAATTGTCGCCACAGATGATCAAAGAATTTGCGATGCTGTTTTAGCTTTTGGCGGAGATGCGGTCATGACTTCTCCCAATCACGAAAGTGGGACAGATCGCTGTTTGGAAGCACTGAATCAAATCCAAGAAGAATTTGATATTGTAGTTAATATTCAAGGGGATGAGCCTTTTATCTCACCTGATCAAATTAATTTGATTCTTTCTTGTTTTCATCAAGAAAATACTGAAATAGCCACTTTAGTAAAGCGAATAGAAAATGAAGAAGAATTGTGGAACATCAACAAGCCTAAAGTGGTAATTGATGAAGATGATTTTGCAATTTATTTTAGCAGACAAGCTATTCCTTTTATAAGGGGAGTAGCAAAAGAAAATTGGTTAGAGGAATTTAATTTTTATAAGCACATAGGGATGTATGCTTATAGAACAGAAATTTTAAAAGAAGTTGCCGCATTACAAGCAAGTCGCCTAGAAAGAGCTGAAGGTCTAGAACAATTGAGATGGATAGAAAACGGTTATAAGATAAAAGTTGCTATCACCGATGAAGAAGCGCTTTCTGTTGATACTCCTGAAGATTTAGAGCAGTTTTGAGAAAGATATTGTTTAATTAATTGTTTTGAATTAGCTTTGGAATATATGATTTTCACACAAAAAAACAATTAATATTTATAATGTTGGTAACATTATGCAATAATGATAATATTTTCCTTATGTTTGTTAATTAACCAACAAAAGATTTGTTTTATGAAAACTTTTAAAAATAAATATTCATTATATCTTTTAAATTCATTTATAAAACTATTTATATTAATATGTTTGAGTTTAGCTATAAATACAATAAAGTCTATAGCGCAAAGTGTTAATTACAATAATCTTTATCATCTTTCAATATATACACCAGGTGATTTAATAGCAAATGAAAGAGTTATTATATTAAAAGGTGATGTTGCAGTAAATGGAGATATAAGCCAAAGCATACTAACAAATCAAAACTTTATAAATCATGAAGAATCATCTTGGGAAACATTTAATTCCGATATTTTAGATTTAAAGGCTTTTTTCGCTAGTATAGAAGGAATAATAATTGGGAATTCAATTTCCAATCAAACATTGGAACCAGATGTTTATAATATTACAGGAGATTTAAATATAAGTGGAAATATATTTTTATCTGGATTACCAACAGATACATTTGTATTTAACATTTCAGGTGATTTGTATTTTGATGACTTTACTAATATTATATCTTCTAATATTAATCCATCTCAAATATATTATAATGTTGGAGGAAAAATTGTTGCAGGGGACAATTGTTCATTGAATGGCATATTTTTTTCTGTTGATCAAATTGACTTTAGTAAGTATATCCTTGGTTCTGTTTCTTTATTTTCATTAAATGGTGATATAATGTTAAGTTCTTTACTTAATATTATAAGTCCTTTTGCTCATGAATTATCAGGTATAAGTAATGATGATGGGTATTCAAATTGCATTATAGAAGATATTGTTTATGAATCTCAAGGATTAATTCAATCACCAGGGGGAAACTGTGTAGTTAGTAATAATACATTATCATTTTTTGATCCTAATAATTGGAAAGTAAACGCCAATCTAAATATAAATAGTCCACTAATTGAAGTTGGAGTTAATTTTCATAGTTTATTAGATGCATCAGGTCAAAATAACTTTAAAGACAATAATGACACTTTAGTTTTAATGCAACTTTTTGATTGGGCACAAGCTTTAATTAGAAGACCAAGAGCCCCTTCTGATCCACAAACTTCTGTTTGTGGAAATTGTCATATAAAAGATAGCCGTATTCAATTAGTATTAAAAAGAATAGAGTTTTATAATTCTGACATTTTAAATACTACAATACAAACCAATTTAATGCAGAATGCAATGATGGCTAGAGATTCAGAAATGCTAAAAGATTTAAATGTGTTTTGGACTCAAGGTAAGCTTAAAGTAGGCACTTCTGAAGCCAGTGGATTTGCTGTTTTACCTACAATTATTAATGGAGGAGTAAATGAATACTTTCAATATGTAGTAATGCTAAATAAATATCAAGAAAATCTATATGATCCTAATGCATCTTCTCAAGGACATTATGCAACTGCTGTTGGATTAGCACATGAATTTGGTCATAACTTGGATCTTGTTCACACTTATTATGGAGGTGGTGCATCAAGCCCAATGTGATACTGCTAATTTAAATTATTTAGATGATGTTTTTGGATTAAAAACAAATAATAATTGCCCACATATTTCTTCTTGGGGTTGTGATGCATTTAGCTCTAGTTTAGATACATGTACAAATAATCTTATGGGAGGTAATGTGTCGGCAGGTTATTTGTCACCAAAGCAAATAGGGATAATGCATAGAAGTTTAAGAGTTAAATCAATGCGTCAGAAAATTACTAATTGTCCTTTTAGCACAACTCCTTTAGAAATAACTACAAATACAACTTGGGATAATGATATATATCTTTATCGAGATATAATATTAAAAAATAATTCAATTTTAACTATTACATGTAGGGTAGGATTACCAAAAAACGGGAAAATAATTGTTGAAAAGGGAAGCAAATTAATTGTTGATGGGGGGACATTAACAAATAATTGTAAAGATAGTTATTGGTATGGAATTCAATTAAATGGTGATAATGCTTTTGATCAGTTTCCATTAAGTCAACCAACTCATCAAGGAAAATTAGTTTTAAAAAATAATGCAATACTTGAAAATGCAAATTATACAATTACTTTTAAAGGAGGTGGTTATGGTGGTTTAGTGGAAGCTGAAAACACTACTTTTAGGAATAGTAGAAGGTTTGTAGAGTTTTTAAAATATCCATACATTAACCATAGTCATTTTAAGCGTTGTACTTTTATAAATGATACATTTCTTGTAAATATACATGAAAACACTCCATTGGCTATGATTACTTTATGGGATAATAAAGGGGTGAAATTTTTTGGGTGTTCTTTTAAAGATGAAACGGGAATTAATGATTATAGTTTGCAAAATGGCAATGGGATTTTTAGTATTGATGCTGGGTATAAGGTTTTAGGTTACTGTAAAAACTCATCTTATCCTTGTGGTAATTATGATTCATCTAAGTTTGTTAATTTTAATCAAGGAATTTTAGCTTTAAGCAGTGGCTCTCAAAAAACAATAGTAATAGATCATTCACAGTTTGTAAATAATACTATGGCATTATCTATAAAAGGAACAAATAATATTCGTTTTACAAACAATAGCATTTTATCTGGTGGTTTATTGAAAACAAACTATCATGATATATATCAATATGGAATTAATTTTTTAAATAGTACTGGATATGAAGTAGAAGGTAATAGCTTTAAAAGTCAGAGCAATCCAGTATTAGATGTTGTTTTTGTAAATGTTAAAGAATCTGGTATGATGGCAAATGAGATATATCGTAATAAATTTAAAGATCATTACTTTGGTCAGCAGTTTATTGGTATTAATCGACTTAATGCTTTTCAAGGTTTACAAACTTTATGCAATAGTAATAAAGGCAATAATACTGAAACAGATATTATTGTTCAAATTTCAGATGAGTATAACCCTTATGAAGGTATTAGGGATAATCAAGGGAATGGAGGTGTAAATGCTATTGCTGCAGGTAATACCTTTTCAACTTCACCAGCAAAATATCAAATTGATAATAGTTTTTCTCAACGTGTAATTCAATATTTTGATATAAATAGTAAATTACCAACAATATTAAATGGTCCAATATTGACAACAGATGTTTCAAGTATAAATTCTTGCTTTGTTAAAACAACTGCATTAGATAATAAAGGTGATTTGCCAGTAAATCATGTTCCATGGAGCAAGTTAGACTCAGTTCCATACTATTATGAATTATTAAATAATTACAATAATTTATTATATACTTATTATCAATATATTGATAATGGAAATACAGATTCTTTATTAAGTGTTATAAATATGACTCATAGTAATGAGTCAATACAATTAAGAAATGATTTAATTGAGCAATCTCCTTATTTATCAGAACAAATATTAAGAGATGCCGCGAGCATTGGTGTTTTATCACATGGACAATTGTTAGAAATTTGTTTAGCAAATCCAGATGCTACTCAAAATGAGGCATTCTTAGAGTTTTTGCAATTTGAAATCCCAAATCCATTGCCCTCTTCAATGATTCAGTTAATTTATCAATCATGGGAGGAGGTAACATTAAGAACTTTATTAGAGTATCAATTATCTTATTTAAATGCTGATTTAGGGTGGCGCTCCAATCAAATATTACATTATTATTATACAGATAGTTTAAATCATTATGATAGTATTGCAAATCTTTTGAAAAGTAGAAACAATAGAGAAAGTGATTATAATATTATTGAGATTGCAATGGAAGATAATAATTATGATATCGCAAATAGTTTATTATCGCAAATGTATAACACTTATGAATTTGATAATACTCAATCAGTAGAATTTTCAAACTTTGAAGATTATATTTCAGTTAGACAAACATTTTATGAAGAGGATAAATCTATTATGAGTCTAAATGAAAATGATTTAGACTTATTACGAAACATTGCTGATTTAAATACAGGTCGTTCATCTGTTTTAGCGCAAAATATATTATGTTTTGGATATAATGAATGTAGTAATGAAGATATTTATTTAGGAATAAAAAACACATCTCCTAAAATAAATTATCATTTTGATAAACAATCCACTACTTCTTATAAAAACAGAAGTAATAAAAATGTTGCTAACATTCAAAAGGTTATTGTTAGCCCAAATCCAACAACAAATAAATTAACAATTCAAATCATTGGAATAGATGCGAATTCTAAAGTTTCATTTCAATTAAATAATTTAGGTGGGCAACAGGTTTTAAATCAACGCATAACAGCTAATAAAACAAACGTAAATCTTAAAAACCTAAATAAAGGAGTTTATATTTATAAAATAATTGTAAATGGGGAAATAAACACTATAGATAAATTAATTATACAATAAAACTAAACTACGAGATTATGAAAAAAATATACATTTTCTTTTCGGTTATTTTACCTCTGCTTGTTTCTGCACAGATAAATAAATACCAACCTCTTCTTAGCGATAATGCTTCATGGAATATTCGTATTGAAGGAAGCTGTTCAATTGGAAGTGTTATAAAAGAGCATTCATTTATTTTAACGAATGATACTTTGATAAATAACATGACCTATAAAAAACTAGAAATACCTTATGTATTGGTTAAGTTAGATGAAGGGTATTGTTCAAATACTCCTACACCTGGTTATAAAGGAGCAATAAGGGAAGATACAACTTTGCGTAAAGTGTTTTATATACCTAATGATAGCAGTGCAGAGGAAGTATTGTATGATTTTAATTTGTCAATTGGGGATACTGTTAAAGGTCTTATGGTTTTCCCTTCATATGAGAATGATGATGCCTATATAATTAATGCTATAGATTCCATTTTAATTGATGGGAATTATCATAAAAGATGGAAAGTAGGATTAAAAAGTCATTCTAACGGAATCAGTAATATTATTGAAGGAGTTGGTTTAGTAGAGGGATTTATAGCTCCAATTATTCCTAATAAAATAGCCTATGATGCTCCCTCCTCTATTATTATGTGTGTAAGTAAAAACAATAAAATAATTTATTCTGCTAGTAGTAATAATTGTGCAATTATCACATCTATAAATAAAAGGGAATTAAGTTTATCGGATGTTAATATTTATCCAAATCCTTTTAATACTTCAGTAGATTTAAATAGCGAACAACTTATATACAGTTTACAACTCTTCAATATTAAGGGGCAAAAAATTAAAGAAGCTAAAATAAATGCTAAAACCTATCAATGGGAATTAGATGTTGAAGCTGGAGTTTACTTTATAAAGCTTATTAAGCACAATGGAGAAAGTGCCATGAAAAAACTAATTAAATATTAGCGGGTAGAATGGATTTTGCAATTTTCTTTTTAACTTCGCAATATGGAGCGAATTAAGATTGATGTATACATTTCTGACTTATTATACACTTATGATTGTGTAATAGTACCAGACTTTGGTGGCTTTGTTAGCAATTATACTCCTGCTCAAATTCAAGAAAATCAACATAAGTTTAATCCTCCTTCTAAAAAGATATCCTTTAATAGATTTCTAAAAAACAACGATGGACTTTTGATTAATCATATTGCTGAACGAAAAGCAATCCAGTATGAAGATGCATCTAACCTCATAAAAGCTTTTGTTAATCAAACTATTGAAGGTTTAAAAAGAGGGGATAAAATAGTGATTGAAAAGGTAGGAACTCTTTTTATGGATGACCACAATTTCATTCAATTTAAAGGCGTTGAAAAAAACGATTATCTTTTAGATTCCTTTGGTTTAACTTCCTTTAGAGCAAAGCCAATTAAAAGGGAAACTATTGAAGAAAAGGTTGAAAAGAAAGTCATTGCCAGTATCTCATCAAAGCAGAAAAAGGAAGAAAGCAAAAATCGCTTTGCAGTATGGACAGCAGCAGCGAGCATTCTTTTACTATTGACTTTTTCTTTTCTTTTAAATCGACAGTACCATTGGGTGGATACTTCTCATTTAGAATATGCGATTTTATCTTTTTCACAAAAAGGTGAGGGAGTTTACACAGCCGGTGAAAAGTTTCAACCTATCGAGAATATTGATTTAGATAAGAACATCGAAGTAAATTTTGAGCCGGAGATATCTCAATTTCAAACAGCAGATGGAGAAGTCATGGCTTTTTATGTAGATAATTCTAAAGAAGCTGATGCTGAATCTACAATTGCTGATGATATAGTTGACAATGAAGTTTATAGCTTTCACGTAATGGGAGGTTGTTTTTCTAATTATCAAAATGCTACAGCTTTAGTTAGCAATCTAAAAAAGAAAGGGTTTAAATCAAGATTGCTAGGAAAATACAAAAATTATCATGCGGTAAGCTACGGCAGTTTTTATACTAGAAATGAAGCAGAAGAGCTTTTATCTACAGTTAAAAATTCTGATAATTCTGACGCCTGGATTTTAAATAAACCCTATTAATTTCCTTTTCTACTTTTGGGCTTTTTTCGTTCTTAATGTGGTAATTTTGCCCACAGAATATACAGATATGAAAGCAAAAAAGGCAGCGGAAACTTTCGCACAAACTTCAAAAATGGTTTTGCCCAACGATACCAATGTATTGGGGAATTTAATGGGTGGGCAATTGTTAAACTGGATGGACATTACAGCGGCAATTTCTGCACAGCGACATTCTCAACGTGTGGTGGTTACTGCATCGGTTAATAATGTTTCTTTTAATAGAGCAATTAAGTTAGGAGCAGTAGTATCTATCGAAGCTAAAGTTTCTAGAGCCTTTACTTCTTCTATGGAAGTGTTTTTAGATGTATATACCGATCAACCTAATGGGAAAAGAGAGAAATGCAATGAAGCGATTTATACTTTTGTAGCGGTAGACCAAAACGGCAGTCCAATAGAAGTCCCAGCATTAATTCCCGAAACAGAAAGAGAAATAATGCGCTACGATGCTGCTTTAAGACGTAAACAATTGAGCTTAATCCTAGCAGGTAAAATGAAACCTGAAGATGCAACAGAATTAAAAGCGCTTTTTGAGCAGGCTGAAAAAGCAGCTAGTAAGAAATAGCTTATTCATTTAGTTTTTCAGCAACTTCTTTAGTAGCAATATTCAACATGCATTTAAAATGCCCTTTTGGACATTTGTCGTAACCAATTTTGGAGCAAGGTCGGCAATTTAAGTTTTTCACTTCAAAAATTGAGCAGAGGTGTTCGTTGCCTTTTTTGTAATAAGGATACATTCCAAACTCGGGAACTGTATTTCCCCAGACCGACAGGATAGGTTTTTGCAAAGCAGCGGCAATGTGCATCATACCGGTATCGGTACTAATTACTTTTTTTGCATGTTTTAATAAAAAAGCTGACTCATGAAAAGTGGTTTTTCCGCAAGTATTCCAAATACGTTGAGGGTAAAGCTTTTCTAATTCCTTACCTAAACTCTGATCTTCTTTGCCCCCAACTAGAATAAAACTATGGTTTGGGCTAGCCTCAATAAGCTCAATTAGTTTTTCCTTTGGTATTCTTTTGGTAAAATGAGCTGCACCAAAAACTAAGGCATTATAATTATTTTTAAAGTTCTCTGGAATTTCTAAATTGGTTTCTTTAGGGATAAAATAATCTAAACCTTCTCCATCATTTTCTACTCCTAAGACTTTTATAGATTCCAAATACCTATCTACTATATGCACATCTGGAAGTTTATTCACCTTAAAATTAACCAACAACCATTTTTGATAATTAAGCTTATCAAAAGTAAAACTCAAAGCTTTTAGCTTGCGCTTTATTCTTGAAGAGCGCAAATTTCTATGTAAATCAACGATATAATCATAGCGTTCATTCGCTAAGTTTTCAATTACTTCATTGGTGCTTTTATCAATACTATATATTTTATCAATATAGGGGTTAGTTTCTAATAAAGGAGTGTAAGCCTTTTTTGTAAGATAGTGAATGTTAACCTCACCTTCTAATTGTTGTTTTAAACAACGAATAACAGGGGTGGTTAATACAATATCCCCAATTGAACTAAAGCGAATGATTAATATTTTTACTGGAATATTCACAAATGCAAAGTAAAGCATTAAGAGGAGATAATGTTAATTTTAAATCCAGAAGCTAAACTGATGAATAGCTTTTTTTGGCAGTGATAAATCTTAATTTTGAATTTATGAAAATAATAGACACCCATACTCATCTTTATTCAGAACAATTTGACGGGGAACATGAAAGTATGATTAGGCGAGCAATTTCTGCAGGTGTAGAATATTTTTTTATACCTAATATTGATTCAACTTCAATTCAAGGTATGAAGAATATAATTAAACTATTCCCTGATAATTGTTTTCCAATGATGGGTTTACACCCCTGTTCGGTCAATGAAAATGTGGAAAAGGAGTTAAGTATAGTTGAGGAAGAATTAAAGAGCAATTCATACCTAGCTATTGGTGAAATAGGTATTGATTTGTATTGGGATAAAACTTTTCTAAAAGAACAACAAAAAGCATTTAGACAACAAATAGAGTGGGCAAAAGCGTATAATCTTCCTATTGTCATTCATTGCAGGGAGTCTTTTGATGAAATATTAGAGATTTTAGACGAGGTAAATGACCCCAGCCTAAGTGGAGTTTTCCATTGTTTTACTGGCACTCTAGAGCAAGCAAAACATATTTTATCTTATGGAAATTTTAAACTGGGGATTGGTGGTATTTTGACCTTTAAAAATGCAGGTCTAGACAAGGTGGTTAAACAACTAGATTTAAAAGATTTAGTTTTAGAAACTGACGCTCCATATCTAGCGCCTATGCCTTATAGAGGGAAAAGGAATGAAAGTGCTTATGTGATTTATGTAGCAGAAAAGTTGGCGGAAATTTTTGACTTACCTTTGAAAAAAATTGCCGAAGAAACAACTAAAAATGCTTTAAAGATATTTAAGATAGATGAGGAAAGCTAAAGTTTTATTGATTTATACGGGTGGAACCATTGGTATGGTAGAAGATCCGGAAACAGGTTCATTACATCCCTTTGATTTTGGTCATTTGCTAAATGAAATTCCCGAACTTCATAAGTTTGATATAACCATAGATTCTGTTTCACTAGAAAAACCTATAGATTCATCGGATATGAATCCTAAAATTTGGTTGAAGTTAATCGCTATTCTAGAAAAAGAATATAAAAATTTTCATGGCTTTGTAATTTTACATGGAACAGACACCATGGCTTATTCGGCTTCGGCCTTGAGCTTTTTATTAGAGAATGTTAATAAGCCAATCATTTTTACGGGCAGTCAATTGCCTATAGGAAAGATTCGAACCGATGGTAAGGAAAATATCATAACTGCTATAGAAATTGCAGCAGATTATGTCAATGGTGCTCCTATTGTGCCTGAGGTGGCGATTTATTTTGAAGATGCATTGTATAGAGCAAATCGTACAGCTAAGGTTAGTGCAGAAGATTTTGAAGCCTTTCAATCTCCAAATTATCCTTCTTTGGCTGAGGTAGGGATACATATTAAATACAATCATTTTGCAATCAAAAAGATAGTAAATAAACCTTTAAAAGCCCATAAAGGAATTGCAGAGGAGGTCGCTAGCATTCGGCTTTTCCCAGGAATACAACCTCAAGTTTTTAAAGCCATTTGCGAAATAGAAGGTTTAAAAGCATTGGTACTGGAGACTTATGGAAGTGGAAATGCAACAACCGAAACTTGGTTAACTGAAGAAATTAAAAAATTAAATACTAGAGGGGTAATTATTTTAAACATTACTCAATGCATTAGGGGGAAAGTTATACAATCCAAGTATGAAGCAGGTGCACATATAGAGCGACTGGGGGTAATAAGTGGTGTAGATATGACTTTTGAAGCAGCAATTACCAAGTTGATGTATTTATTAGCAAGAGAAGATTTGGATTTAGATCAGAAAAAGGAGTTATTACAAAAAGACATTAGAGGAGAGGTAACCTTATAATAAAAGGGAGATAGTAAAATACGTTAGTTCTACAATTAAAATATTTGTAATTTCGCATTCGTTCTTCCAAGGAAGAATTTTACTTTATTGGAGAGGTGGCCGAGTGGCTGAAGGCGCGCGATTGGAAAGCGCGTATACGGCAACGTATCGTGGGTTCGAATCCCACTCTCTCCGCAAAGAAAAAACCCACAGCGATGTGGGTTTTTTTATAACAGATTTTGCGTAAAGCTTGCTTTAAAGCAAAATCTGTTATAAAAAAACTTCCTTTTGTACTCAAAAGGTTTTTTC
>CAZKFN010000029.1:829-8352 GCA_964552035.1 uncultured Flavobacteriales bacterium | reverse complement strand
CTTTGTTGTTCCCCTCAACGGGATGGGCGCAGCCAATCCCTTTTTAAAGCAAAATTTTAGATTAAATTGATTCTTTTAATGTTTATTGGGAATTGGATGATAGCCCTCAAGGAGTATATAAATATAAAAGTTTACCAGATAGTATAGGAGGTTCTGGCTCTATAAGCATATAAAATCAACTTAGAAATAAGAAATTTAATATCTGGTGTTTTTACACTTAAGATTGGCTTTAAAGAGGGACCTACTTCAACTACAAGACTGGGAATTACCGATTAGATAGGATAATAATTATTATAAAAAAGGGAGCAAGCCTAAGACTTGCCCCTTTTTTAAATTTAGAAATGTACAATTAGCGGATATGATAAATCTATAAGTTATCACCTATTAATTTAAATGAAATATCTTTATCTTTTATACAATTCTACTATTTTTTCTTGCGACTATGCTTGAAAACCTTTAAACCATTCTTGGTATTTGTCTCCTAAAATAGGAACGGTCTTTTTTTGGCCATTTATTGCTGCAATTAATCCTATAATCCATAGCACAATGAGGAACAATGTGCCAAACATAGCAACTAACCAACCTAAAAATGGAACAAGTCCAATAATGTAAAATGCTATTCCAGTTAGGGCTAAACCGAGTACCTGTCTTATGTGAAAGCTAGCGAATGAATCTTTTTTATCCATGTTCATCACTAAGGCTACTATAAAACCAATAATTGTTAAATAAGCTATTAAAGCTATTGTTTTCCCCTCTGATGATATTTCATTTGGAATAGGTGGTGGAGTGTTTTGTGAACCAGTTGATTCATTGGTGTTTTCTGGTGATGGCGTATTCATTTCATTCATAGTTGTCAATTTAAGTTTATAAAAGAGTTAACTAATATTTCAAGCTCATGTGGAGCCCTACTATGCAAGCTTAATAATTATGTTACAAACAATAACAAATATATTCAATTAAGTTCATATGAATATTATAATAAAATCTACAATTTATCAGAAGTAAAAGAGTTTTAATGAAATAAGGCAGATCTTATTTTTTTAAATAACCCCAAAATAGATAATCCCCAAGCAATTATAGCCAAGTAAATAAAAGTGGATGCAATACTATCTAATAGGTATATTTGGAGTTCTTTGGCCAAAAAATAAGTGCAAACCGTATACATTCCTAGAGGGAACACCATTCCCCATCGTTGTGGAGTATAAACAATTGGGGTTTTCTTATATCCATGTCTCCAGATTTCAAGGATAATAATTAAAGGAATCCACCAGCTTGCAAAAGCCCAAAATGATAAGGTAAGCCCTTTAACAAAAGGGAGAAACGAAGCTAATATTCCCCCTTCTTGGAGTGCATCTGTTAAAGCTGTTCCAGCTAAAGTAAGAATTGCTACAGCACCCATATTAATCCAGTAAGTGGGTAAAAATTCAATGGGGTTTAATTTAAAAAAGGCCAACCTATAAACAATTAAGGTAATGATGATAAAGTAAAATAACCCAGCTAATAAGAAAAGAAGAAGGGAGCTAAAAAGAAGACTTTCTGTCGAAATAGGAGGTAACGCTATCAATTGACAACCTAAAAAAGAAAGTGAAGCTGTGGAAACCACAAACAGCAGCCAAATTCCATTAATTCCTTGTGCAATAGAGGGCTTGTTTGGTTTGCTAATTAAAATAGCGAAGATGAGATAGATTAAAAGAACCCATAAAGCGAATGAAAAAAAATAAAGATAAGTAGCTATGCTATAATTCTCAGTAAAATAGATAAACTGATTGCCCAATATTGCTGTTGCAGCAACCATGGTAAGGAATCCGGGGCTTCGTATGTTAATATAAAAATCTCTAACTAAGTTTTTATAAAAGAAGAAGAGTCGAATAATAAATACAACAGAAAGTAATAAATAGGTCAAGATATTAAAGTAAAAAAGAAATTGAGCTAATGCATTAAAATCATACAAATATGCAGCTATAGACACGATTCCCGTGGCCATTACCAAGGCGAAATATCTTGGGGTAAGCCAAGCGATTTCTCTTTTTACATTCGGTATAAAAGTATTCTTAATCAACGTTTGTGGTAATTAAAGTATTATTGTGCTATAAATTGATAGAGTACCGGTCTAGATGGACTAGCATCATTCTCAAAAGGGGCAAACTGAATTTCCAATAAATAGACTCCATCTTGAATGGAATTGGGTACAAAAATCAATTCAGTGATACTTCTATGAAATTGAGTATTCTGGGGATATTCCCAAAAAGCATGATGAGCGGCTAATATTCCAGCGTCAACCTCTTTGTCTACAGAAGGTAAATCAATTAAAAGATGATTAATACCAGAATTTATTATGGCTACAGCAGCTTTAGAATCAAGATAAGGAGGGTTAGTATTGGAATATTGCCTTGTTTTTTTATAATCCGTATTGGGTAGTGTTCGAATAACAAGTGCTTCAGCATTTCTATTTATTCTTGATGTTATAATCTGTTCTGCTGTAATAACTCTGTCTCCATTGGATTGCTTTTCAGGGTTTACGGTGATTAATTCAGCAAGGAAAAAATACTTTTTAAGCTGTTGATTGATGGAATATACTTCTTTAGCAATGTGTCCAACACACTCTGTATGAGTTCCATTTCCATGAGGATTAAAGAATATATTTCTAAAGTTAACAGTTCCTCCTTCTGCAACAGAGCCGATATACTGCGCTGTGCGAACAGGTTCAATTTTAATGGGGTCAACATACCAAGCTGAAGGATTATCTTTTCCATTTCTTAAGGGAATAGAGATGTCTAAGGGTTTAGATAAATCAACCTTAAAATAACCTTTTTCATTTTCAATTGTTGCAATCATAGAAACAAAGCTAAGCAGTATTTATAAAGCTTGTGAAATAATGTACTTCATTTTGTTATAACTATAGAATAGTGTAATCATTAGATTGAATTTCTTAACTTTGCAATGCTTAAAAATGTATTATTAAAGCAATTTACTAAAAGAGGAAGCTCCTCACTTATGTCAAAAAAGAAATCAACAAAGAAGCCAACATCCCTTAATCACAAAATTTTAGAAGTTTTTCGGCAATATTCCACTCAAAGTCTTAATTATTTAAGGGTATCCAAGCAATTAGGAATTAAACAAACTTCTAAAAGAAGGATAATTGAGAAGATGCTGTATGAGCTAGCAGGCAAGGGTAAGCTAATTGATGAAGGTTATGGGAAATTCAGATTAGATCCAGCATTAATCCAACAAGAAGTACATGTTGGAACGGTAGATATGACCACTTCGGGTTCTGCTTATATTAAGGTAGAAGGTTTACTAAACGATATTTTTGTGGAAGAAAGTGACTTGGGTGTGGCCTTGCACCAGGATACTGTTGAAATAGCTTTGTTGAAGGTAAAAAGGAGCGGGAAATTAGTAGGCAAGGTTTTAAAAGTTATAAAGCGTTATAGGCATGATTTTGTTGGGGTATTAGAGGTCTCCTTAAAATATGCTTTTTTAATACCAGATAACAAAAGGATGCAGGTAGATATCTTTATTCCTTTAAATAAACTAAAAGGAGCGAGGGATGGAGAAAAGGTAATTGCACATCTTTTGGATTGGCCTGAAGATGCCGATAATCCTTTTGGGGAAGTTACCCAAGTTCTAGGGAAAGTGGGAGAAAATGAAACAGAAATACATGCCATATTAGCAGAGTATGGTTTACCTTCAGAGTTTCCAAAAGAAGTATTAAATGAAGCCAAGCAGCTCGATACCAAAATCAAGAAAACGGAGCTTAAAAAACGCCGTGATATGCGTGAGGTAACTACGCTTACCATTGACCCAGTAGATGCTAAAGATTTTGACGATGCTATCTCTATCCAAAAACTAGAAAATGGGAATTGGGAAGTAGGAGTACATATTGCTGATGTTACACATTATGTTACACCTGGATCATTAGTTGATCAAGAAGCATACGATAGGTCAACTTCTGTTTATTTAGTGGATAGAGTGGTGCCGATGTTACCTGAGGTATTATCCAATTTTGCTTGTTCTCTTCGACCTAATGAAGAAAAGTATTGCTTTTCTGCAATCTTTGAAATGAATGAGGAGGGTAGAGTTTTTAAGGAGTGGTTTGGTTCAACAGTAATTAAATCCAATCATCGTTTCTCTTATGATGAAGTTCAAAAAATAATTGAAAAAGAAGAAGGAGAGTTCTCTAATGAAATTATTCCTTTAAATAAAATTGCAAAAAGTTTAAGAACAGAACGTTTTAGAAAAGGGGCAATTAATTTCCATAGCCTTGAAGTGAAGTTTGAATTGGATGAGAAAAGTAATCCCGTTGGAGTTTTTATAAAAGAACAAAAGGATGCGCATCACTTAATTGAAGAGTTGATGTTATTAGCCAATAGGAGGGTAGCAACTTTTATTAGTAAAAAGTCAAAAAACTTACCTTTTGTATATAGAATACACGATAACCCAGATGTAGAGAAGCTGGAGATTTTCGGGAACTTTATTAAGAAGTTTGGTTATAGAATAGATACTACTTCTCCTAAGGGAATTACCAATAGCATTAATCGGTTAATGAGCGCTATAGAAGGTAAAGCTGAGGAGGATTTAATTTCCCAATTGGCGATTCGAACCATGGCTAAAGCAGAATACTCTACCGAAAATATTGGACACTATGGATTGAGCTTTCCTTATTATACGCACTTTACATCACCCATCAGACGTTACCCAGATATCATGGTACACAGGTTGTTAAAGCATTATTTGAATGATGGTTCTGCGGTTAATCAAGCAGAGTTAGAAGAAAAATGCAAACATGCCTCAGAGATGGAAAAGTTAGCCATTGATGCTGATAGGGCTTCCATAAAATATATGCAAGTAAAGTATATGGAAGATAAGGTGGGTGAAGTTTTTCAAGGTGTTATTTCTGGAGTGAGTGAGTTTGGACTTTTTATAGAGCTTAAGGAAAGCAAATGTGAAGGTCTAATCCGACTCAGAAGTTTAACAGATGATTATTATTACTTTAATGCTGATAATTTTGCAATAGAAGGAAAACGCCAAGGGAAGATATATAGAATTGGAGATAAATTAACGGTAAGAGTTAGAAAAGCAGATTTAAATAAACGACAGTTAGATTTTGAACTGGTAAGCGATATTGATATTTGATTTTTACACTTTTATTTGCCTTTTTTTTGTAAGCTCTTTGTTCTTATTCTCTTAAGGAGTTTTGTAAAATATAATCGTTCCAAACTGTTTGTTTAAAGTAAAAGAGAGGGATATCTTGAGTATTTTTGTATAAAATTTTTCAACGTGGCAAACCTATTTAAAAATAAAGAAGATCAACCTGTCAAAATCGGTAAACCGGATTGGTTAAAAACTAAGATTGGTTCTGGTAAAGAGTATAGAGAAACCAAGAGGATTGTAAGGGAAAATATGCTTCATACCATTTGTGAAAGTGGGAAGTGTCCTAATCAAGCAGAATGCTGGGGTGCCGGTACGGCTACATTTATGATTTTAGGAGATATTTGTACCCGCTCTTGTCAGTTTTGTAATGTAAAGACAGGAAGGCCTGAAGAAATAGATCCTTTTGAAGCTTTAAAAGTTGCACAGTCTATAAAAATGATGGGTTTAAAACATGCAGTGATAACTTCTGTTGATAGAGATGATTTGCCTGATGGTGGTGCTAATGCATGGAGAAGAACAATTGAATTGGTTAGAAAGCACAATCCTGGAATAACTATGGAGACCTTAATTCCCGACTTTAAGGGAGAGTGGGAAAATCTTATTCCAATTATGGAAGTAGCTCCTGAAGTAGTTTCTCATAATTTAGAGACAGTTAGAAGAATTACTAGAGTCGTAAGGGTTCAAGCAAAATACGACCGCAGTTTGGAGGTATTAAAAAGATTAAAAGAAGGTGGGATTAAAAGAACTAAATCTGGGATAATGCTAGGTTTGGGAGAGAGAGATGAAGAAGTACTTGAAGCTATGGATGATTTACGTGCTGTAAATGTCGATGTAATGACTCTAGGACAGTATATGCAACCTTCAAAAAAACATTTACCAGTGATAGAATATGTTCATCCTGATCGATTTGCTTTCTTTAAGGAAGAGGGTTTAAAAAGAGGGTTTGATATTGTTGAAAGTGGGCCTTTAGTTCGTTCAAGCTATAGAGCAGAACGTCATCTCTAAGGATTAATAATTTCTATTTAGCAATTGTGTAGCTAAATCAATTAAAGGTGCTTTTTGTTTATTCGACTGATTGATTTTATCTAAGGCCAACATAGCTTTATTAAAATACTCTTGCACGGCCTTTTGAGTCAACTCTAAAACATTTAACTGTTTATAAATAGCTATCATATTTTTGATTTTATTGGGGCTACCCTTCATTGACAAGATGTTTTCAATTTCTTTTTTCTGCTCTTGGGATGCTTCTTTTATGGCTCTTAAAAGTAAATAGGTTTTTTTATTATTTAATATATCTCCACCAACTTGCTTTCCAAAGTCCTTTTCATCGGCAAAAACATCTAGATAATCGTCTTGAATTTGAAATGCGATTCCAATATCTTGGCCAAAATCATAAATTAAATCTGCATCTTCAACACTTGCATTAGCGTTCAATGCACCTAGTTTTAAGCTTGTAGCCAATAAAACAGCAGTTTTCAAACGTATCATTTGAAGATATTCTGCTAATTGAACTTTAGAATTGTTTTCAAAATTCATATCAAGTTGTTGTCCTTCACACACTTCAACAGCTGTTTGATTAAACAAATTAAGCATTTCGCCGAGTTTATCGTGATTCGCTTTGCTGAGATATTTGTAGGCTTCAATTAACATCACATCTCCAGAGAGTATTGCTATGTCTCTTCCCCATTTTTTATGAACGGTTTCTTTTCCTCTTCTAAGTGGAGCCTCATCCATAATGTCATCATGAATTAAGGTAAAGTTATGGAAGACTTCAACTGCAAGAGCCAGCTCAATGGATTCTTTAGCAGGTTTTCCAAAGAGCTCTGATGCCATTAATACAAGTATGGGACGGATGCGCTTTCCTCCCATATTGAGGGTATAATTAATAGGTGTATAAAGTTCCTTTGGCGCTCTTAATATTTTATTATTAGCTATTGCCTCTTCTACTATAGGTAAAAAATTTTTCCAAGTTTCGGACATAGTTATTTTAAAATAAAATCTGGATTAGCTATCATTTTGGCCAATCCTTCTTTTAAAGAAATTGGAGTTCTATTAAGCAATTGGTCCATTTTTTTGGTGTCCGGTTGTCTTCTGCTCATGTCTCCTTCCTCTAAAGCTGGGAGATGTATAATTTTTGATTTTGATTTTGCCACTTCAATAATAGTTTCTGCTAATTCTAAAACGGTAACCTCTTTTCCAGACCCTATATTTACTACATCGTTGATAAACATGTTTTTTTCAAGTGCATTTACGCAAGCTTGAATGTTATCATCTACATAACAGAATGTTCTACTTTGCATGCCATCCCCATATATAGTAATGTCTTTATTATTTAATGCATAAGCTATAAATTTACTGATAACGAAGTCTTT
>CAZKFN010000029.1:0-819 GCA_964552035.1 uncultured Flavobacteriales bacterium | reverse complement strand
GAAGCGGAAGATGGTGTATTCCAAACCAAACTCTTGATGATATGATTTCAAAAATGCTTCTCCGGCGTTTTTTACAATAGCATAGGGCAACCTTGAATTTAGAGGGGTGGTTAGTTCATTTTGAGGCATTTCTACCGGCTCTCCATAAACTTCTGAAGAAGAAGAAAAGAATACTCTTTTTACAGAAGTGTTTTTACAAAGGTTAAGGATGTTTTTAATTCCAATTAAATCATCTAAAACTAAAACCGGGTGGTCTAATGTTCTTTGAACACCAACAACGGCAGCATAATGGAAAACATAATCAAAGACAAATCGATGGAAAATGCTAGCAATGTCCATGTAGTTGTTGACATCTGCTTTTATAAATACAATGTTTTCTTTTTTGTTTAAACGTTCAGGATGCCCTGTTAAAAGATTATCGACTGCTACAATTTTATTTTCTGTATTTTCTGCTAGTTTGTTAACAATAGAGCTACCAATAAAACCGGCACCTCCAGTTACAAGGATTCTTTTTTTTATCATTTTAATTTAAATAATATTTTTTAAATATTTACCATAACCACTTTTCAATAAGGGTTCAGCTAAATTATGAAGCTGTTTGCGATCAATAAATCCCATTCTATAGGCAGTTTCCTCTATACATCCAATTTTTAAGCCTTGTCTTTCTTCAATTACTTCAACAAATTGAGAAGCTTGCATTAAAGAAGCAAAAGTTCCAGTATCTAGCCAAGCTGTTCCTCTATCAAGAATAGCTACTTGTAATTTATTTCTCCTTAAGTATTCTTTGTTAATATCCGTTACTTCATACTCTCCCCTAGC